>JAHDCN010000183.1:1985-5955 GCA_020629815.1 Verrucomicrobiota bacterium | reverse complement strand
TGGCTACCGGATCGCGTTCATCACCTCAACCATCTCGATCGCCGCTTCGGCCGCTTCGCGACCTCGGTTCAGCTCATCGCCAAGGGAACGGGCTTCAGCCTGTTCGGTATTGTCGACGAGAAGCACTTCGTGAATGACGGGGATCAGGTGATCGATACCGGTTTGGTGAAGTGACCGGGTGATTGACTCAGCGATCAAATCCGCGTGGGCAGTGGATCCTCGAATGATCACACCCAACCCAATCAGGACGATCGGAGTTTCTTCAGAAGAAGCCAATGCCTCGATCACAACTGGAATCTCAAAAGCTCCCGGCACACGGGTGACTTCCACTTTTAGATTGGGAGCCATCTTTTCCAGCGTTGCAGAAGCAGACTCCACCAGAGCATCTGTGTATTCGCTGTTGTAGCGGCTGGCAACAATACAGGCTCTACCGGAGAGCTCGGTGGAGGTGGGTGGTTCGGGTGCGGATTTGGCCATGATTACAGCTTATGTCCCAGCTTGTCGCGCTTGGTTTGCAGATACTTCTCGTTGTCAGGATTTGCTTCGACCTGAATCGGAACCTGCTCAACAATTTCCAGATTGTGACCATCGAGACCGACAACTTTGCGGGGATTGTTTGTCAGTAGACGGATTTTTCTGACTCCCAGATCATACAAAATCTGAGCGCCCATGCCGTAGTCGCGCAGGTCAGAGGAAAAGCCCAGTTTCTCATTCGCTTCGACAGTATCGAGTCCTTCCTGCTGCAATTTGTAGGCCTTGATTTTATTGACCAAACCAATCCCGCGGCCTTCCTGACGCATGTAAACAAGGACGCCTTTCTTCTCTTCCTCGATCATGCGAAGAGCGTCGTGAAGTTGGCTACCGCAATCGCATCTGCGCGAGGCAAACACATCACCGGTCAGGCATTCACTGTGAACCCGCACCAGTACTTCGTCATCCGGGGAAATCTGGCCTTTGACCAAAGCCATATGGTGCTCGTCCGGGTTGAGTTTGCTTACGTAGAGGTTTAGTCCGAATTTGCCAAAGTCGGTCGGCATTTCGATATGCTCGACTTTCTCAATCAACTTTTCTTCGTTGCGACGGTATTCGATCAGGGACTCAATAGTCCCCATCTTCAGGTCGTGCTTATCGGCAAACTCCTGCAATTCCGGAAGTCGGGCCATGGTGCCGTCTTCGTTGAGAATCTCGCAAATTACACCGGCTGGTTCGAGTCCTGCCAGGCGGGCTAGATCGACTGCCGCTTCGGTGTGTCCGGCGCGGCGCAGCACCCCTTCTTCTTTCGCCTGCAAAGGCAGAATATGTCCGGGCCGAACCAGATCCTGAGGTTCGGAAAGTGGATTGGCTAGAATCTCCACGGTCTTTGATCGGTCAGCAGCGCTGATGCCGGTGGTGATCCCGTGGGCCGCATCGACGGCTACGGTAAAATTGGTGCCATGAGACTCAGTGTTGCGCCCGACCATAAGAGGTAAGCCCAGTCGTTTCGCGGCATCGGGCAGGATTGGAGCGCAGATCAGCCCTCGACCGTGGGTAGCCATGAAGTTGATCAATTCCGGGGTGATTTTTGCCGAAGCACAGATCAGATCTCCTTCGTTTTCACGATCCTGGTCATCAACAATGACGACCATCTTACCGTCGGCGATATCGGTGATCAGCTCGGGAACTGTAGAAAATTCAGGCATGGTTTTCAGACTGGTTATAAGTTACGCTCGACGACGAGGGAAAGAAAGCGGAAGCTTGCAACTCGTCACAATACCGTAAACGACGACAATCCTCTGAGATTCTGACATTTATGACACGAGACATTTTACTAGTTTGCCTTCTGGCCCTTTGTAGTCTGGTCGCTTGTGAGAAAAAAGCGGCTCCTCCAACGCAAGCAGAAGAGCCAACTATGCCTGCCGGAACTCTGCCGAAATCAGGTGAAATCACTATGGTTTCCGAACCGGGTACTGGGCAACAGGGGGATCTTCAACGCCCGCTAACATCCACCGAGCAGAAGCAAGTCGTAGATCAGATTATGCAAGCCCGCGCCCGTGAGCAGGCGGCCGGACTTGGTGGCGGCAGTGTGACTGTAAACGGAGCCTGGAATTACACCGGCTACAGCTACCTGAGTCCGAATCCGGAGGCAGCGATCAAGGCGAGATTAGTTGCTGTTGATCTTACCGCGACCGGCCACACTCCTGCATTCGACTTTGATGACATTGAGATTATCGACGGCGACAATAATATCAGCTATGGCAGTGACCCTCACGCGACCCCTCTGAATTTGGAGTCGGGCAAGGCCCTACCGGAAACAACATTGATTCCAGCCGGCCCGCGCGCCAGCCGCTGGCTGATGATTTATGCCTTTCCCGAGGAAACCAAGCATTTTCACCTCTACTACTGGGGGCAGCAGTTGACCCAGAAAACGGTAACGGTCGCTCCGTCGGGATGGGAATTACCGTGGCCGAAAGAAGCAGCGGAATAATTGTGAACCGGCACCGCAGCCTACTTCCCGGCCTGGTCTGCGATTGCTTTAGCCACAGAGCGAAGGTTGCTGAAGATATCGGCTTCCAGTGGATTGATCACGGCAACCTTGCCACCAATCGCTTCTGCCAGAGCTTTGGCGCTGCTTTGGTCGAACTGAGGTTGAACAAAAATGATCTCTACTCCGTCTTCCGTTGCCTGAGTGGAAATTTCTGCCAGCTGCTTTGGAGTTGGTTTTCGATTGCCGATCTCAATGGCGACTTGTTCCACTCCATAGTCCCGGGCAAAATAGGCGAAGGCACCATGGTAGACGTAAAATTTTGTGCCTTTATGAGGGGTCAGCACGGTTTGTAATTCCTTGTCCAATTGTCCCAGTTCGGCGACGAAGCTTTCTAAGTTGGCGTCGATCTCGGCGCGATCTTCTTTGGCAACCAATTGCTTGAGATGCGCAGCAATTGCCGTCGACTGCACTTGCAAAGTGGTTGGTGAAAGCCAGACATGCGGATCATTCAAATCTTCGTGTGAATGATCGTGGTCGTCCTCAGTGGTCTCGGTTTTATGGCTGGGGTGGTCACAAATTCCCTCCAGCAAGTCGAGCCCAGCAAGGAGATTCAATTCCTTCGGGCCGCTTACACCGTCGCCAGCTACTACAAAGTAATTGCCTTCAAATCCCAGTTCTCCGGAGCAAAGCAGATTCGACTTTGCCATTTGTGCCACCTGCTGCGGGGTAGGCGTGTAGGAGTGGGGGTCCTCTTCTGGTCCGACAATGACCCGAATATCCAGCAGATCTCCCGCCAGTCTTTGAAAGACAGTTTGATAGGGCGCTACCGGAACATAGACTACCGGTTTTCCCTCACTGGAAGCCGACTCGGATGATTCCGGCGATGCAGCAGAATCAGGCTCCTGACAGGCGGTCAGCAACAATACTGGAACTGCGGCAAGAAAGGAGAACAAACGCGGGCTGATCATAGCACCAGCAAACGCTCAGTTACGATTTTTTCCAAGAGGTAATCTTGTAATGCTCAGCTTTCTTCAAGGCCTTCTTCGCATCGGCCATTGAGATCGAGCGCGTGCCGTTGGTAATTACTTCCAGACGGTGCGATGAACCTTTGCCCTTAATAATCCGGATTGTTTTGATACCACCCAGCTTAGCGAGTGAACTCCCAATCGTCTTTTTGCAGGCTGCACATTCAATGCCGGTCAGAGTGCCAACATACTTTACTTCAGCGGCCTTGACGGGGGACGAGAAGGTCAGGATAGCAACCCCGATGATGCCTGCGATAAGAGTGCGAATCTGTTTCATAACAAAAAATGAATTTTTTAATGCAATTAACTTGCATTATGGGGCGAAACATTCTAAATGCAAGAGAATTGCACCAACATAATAGAGCAATATTCATGAAATACTATCTGAAAACCGCTGTTCTCTCTTTCCTTTCCCTCGCCTTTGTCGGGGGCGCTTTTGCCCAGGAAGAAGAGGTATTCGAATACCAGGCTGGATTTAATC
>JAHDCN010000183.1:0-1885 GCA_020629815.1 Verrucomicrobiota bacterium | reverse complement strand
CTCACGGGCACGAAGACGAACACGGTCACGGTGATGAAGATCACGACGACGATCATGACGATGACCATGGTGACGATGATCACGATGACGATCATGAAGAAGAGCATCACCTGGAAGCAGATAGTGCTTACTTTAGCGATTGGGTAGTTACCGCTGATTTTCGTCGCCGGTTTGATTTTGATGATTCGATGACTTTTTCTGCATCCCTTGCGTTTGGTAGAAACGACTTTGGACGTCATACATCGGCGTATGGTGCAGGTTTCCAGAAAGTCTGGAATGGCCACGACCACGGAAATGGTCCTGACTTCTGTACCGGCGCGACAATGCTCCGCTCTGAGATTATTGGAAGAACAGTCGAAGTCTTTGACGAAGAAGACGGCGAGAGGTTCGATGCGAAGGATTTTGGTATATCAAATGCTCTTTATTATGGTCTGACTGACGCTACCACAGTTTCGATTCGCCATGATTGGGTTTCCGATATGGAGGCGTTTGAATTGGAAGCGCGTCACCGTTTTTCTACTGCTTTGTCAACTTACCTCGATCCTGCTCAGCGAATCCGTGCGAGGATTCAGTATGACTACAATGATGGAGACAGTCTGGAGAGTGAGCATGCTGCCTTCTTCCAGCTTCAGTACCAGTGGGGTGGTCAAGGTGGAGGTCACCACAATCACGACCACTGATAAATCAGAGAAAAGTTTCTTTCAGAAAGGACGGGTGTGGGGTTCCGCACCCGTCTTTTTTTTGCGCTAAGGTTTATGAGTCGCAAAAGCCTTAACCCTCTTCAGTTAAACTATGGCAAAACCGCTTCTCTTTATCACCGGATTTCTAGGAGCCGGCAAAACCACTCTGCTCCGATCACTGATCATAGAGTTGCAGAAGAAAGGCCTGACGGCTGATGTCATTCTCAACGATTACGAGAATGCAGATATTGATGCGGCCACGCTGCCGGACTACGCCTGCTCCATTGCTCCCATCGCGGCCAGCTGTGCCTGTTGTGACAGCCTCGACGATCTGGTGCAACTCTGCCTCGCTGCTCAAGATAGCGAAGGTGATATTCTGCTGATCGAGTTGAACGGCACCGCTGATCCTCTGCCGCTGCTGGAAGTATTCACTCTTCTCGAAACAAAAATTCCGTTCTTTCCACGATGGCAGGCCAGTGTGGTAGATGCGAGGTCATGGGGCAAAAGAGGAGAGTTTTCCAAGCTGGAAGAGCGCCAGGTTGAAACCGCAACTCATTGGGTTTTGACCCACGGCGAAAAATCCACGGAAGATGATACTGCCCGTTTGATCGAAAGCGTGGCAAAGGTGAATCCCTATGCCCAAAGAGTGGATCGTAGCGCACTGGCTGAAGACCTCGCCTCATTGATTGGCGCTGAATTCAATCCTGAAGAGGAACCGCTCTCCGAAGAAAAACACTGTGCAGATGCAACTCACGATCATGAGCACGGACTCTCCCACCGTTTCACCGGATGCCAGTTCCCACTTCCCGGACGCTTCCGAGGTGAACAGATCGTCCGCTTTTTAGAAGAGCTTCCAACAGAAGTCGTCAGAGCCAAAGCCCTGGTAAAATTGCGCGAATCCCCGGGCTCGAGGTGGCTCTTCGAGCGTGTCGGAACTCATCCGGTTGAATCACCGCAACAGGTGAATGAGATCAAACAAACGCCAGCATCACTGGTCTGTATCGGGCCACAGCTTTCGCCGGAGAAGATCAGAGGATTGGTGAAAGATCACTTTGGAATCTAGCCTTGCGCGGTGTGAGGTTTCGAATCCATTGCTTCCAATTGTTACGTATCTCCCTTTCGAATGACGAACCAAACGTTACACCGGGCCTACATGGGATCGCTCATTGCAGATGCCGTGTCGATGCCGGTTCACTGGTTCTACG
>JAHDCN010000182.1:4849-5973 GCA_020629815.1 Verrucomicrobiota bacterium | reverse complement strand
TTTTCGCCATTTACCGGATTGGTCGCGTAGCCGCCGGTAAAAACGCCGGTTTTGTCTTTGGCCAATTCGGTCCGCTCCAAATCAGACTTGGTGGCGCAGGATTGCTGGTATTCCGCAATCGCTGCCTTTTGCTCTTCGGTGGTGATTTCTTCGACTAGTGGATGCTCGGGAGCCAGCACCATATAGGTCGCGCCGAACAGAGTGTCGGGCCGGGTGGTGAAAACCGTGACTTTGTTGCCCTCGATATCAAAATCGACTTCGGCACCTTCCGAGCGACCGATCCAGTTGGTTTGCAGCAGCTTGATACCGTCGGGCCAATCCAGACCATCCAGTTCATCGATCAGGCGTTGGGCGTAGGCAGTGATGCGAAGCATCCACTGACGCAGTGGCCGACGCTCGACGGTGTGCCCTTTGGAGCGCCACTCTTCGACTTCTTCGTTAGCCAAAACAGTGCCAAGGTCAGGCGACCAGTTCACCGGAGTGTCGGCAACGTAGGCGAGCCGACGATCGTCAATTTCCTCGCGCGACAATCCCTTCTCTTCCAGTTCGGAAATCGGCCGGGCCTTTTGGGTTTCTTCACAAAAATAGGAATGATACAGCTGCAGAAAAATCCACTGCGTCCATTTCACATAGGCCGGATCGGTCGTGTTGATCTCGCGGTCCCAGTCGTAGGCAAATCCCAGGCTTTTCAGCTGACGCCGAAAGTTGTCGGTGTTCTTTTGCGTGCTGATGCTCGGATGCTGACCCGTCTTGATCGCATGTTGCTCCGCAGGCAGACCAAAGGCATCCCACCCCATCGGGTGCAGCACATTGTAGCCCGCCATTTTTTTCTGCCGGGTAATGATGTCAGTTGCCGTGTAACCCTCCGGGTGACCGACGTGTAGACCGGCGCCGCTCGGGTAAGGGAACATGTCGAGGACGTAGTATTTCGGCTTCGACGAATCAAAATCAGAGTCCCCCGGATTGGGAACCGAAAAGGTTTTGTTTTCCTCCCAGTGCTGTTGCCATTTCGGCTCAAACACATCAAAGGGGAATTGTTTTTTTCTACGGCTTTGTTCCTGCGACATGGTGTGAAAAAATGATGGCCCTGAAAGTAAGGCCAAAGTACCGAGTCGCAAGCGGGG
>JAHDCN010000182.1:2977-4749 GCA_020629815.1 Verrucomicrobiota bacterium | reverse complement strand
TCGGGAATCCGTTCTATTTTCTTCCCGCGAAAAGCGAAATTCGTCGGGAACCATTCGGTTGTGCACTGATCATTGCGCCTTGGAATTACCCGATTCAGCTGGCGCTCAGCCCTCTGATCGCCGCGATCGCAGCAGGAAATTGCGCGATCTTGAAGCCGTCAGAAATGGCTCCAGCCAGTTCAGCGATCTTGGCCGAGATTGTCGTTAGTGTTTTCGAAACAGGCCACGTTTCTGTAGTCGAAGGCGATGCGGAAATCTCCCGGGAACTACTCGAGCAAAAGTTCGACGTCATCTTTTACACAGGCTCAGAGAAAGTCGGAAAAATCGTCGCCAAGGCAGCTGCAAAAACTCTAACGCCAACCATTTTGGAGCTCGGGGGAAAGTGCCCTTGCGTTGTGGATCAAAATGTCGATCTCGATATAGCCGCCAAACGAATTGCTGCCGGAAAGTTTTTTAATGCGGGACAAACTTGTTTTGCACCGGACTTCGTGATCGCCCATCAAACCATCCGAAGCGAATTAGCCCAGAAGATCGAGGCCAACCTCAGCGACTTTTATTGTGGTGATCTGCAAAGGGATTTTGCCCGGATCGTGAGTGACTCTCATTTCGAAAGGCTAAGAGGTCTGGTGGGTGAAGAAAGTAAGGAATGCGTTACGATTGGTTCCGACGATGCGGCAGCGAGACTGTTCGCACCCCGAATTCAGCCAATGGCAACCTGGGAAAGCAGGTCGATGAAAGAAGAAATCTTCGGCCCGATTCTTCCCATTCTTGAGTTCCGGGATCAAACGAGTCTAATCGAAGACCTCAGGAAGCTGACCTCGCCACTTGCACTTTACCTCTTTTCGACCAATCACGATTTTGTTGAAACAATGGCCGCTGCCATTCCCTCGGGTTCGATCGGGATCAACGATGTAATGAAGCAATCCTCAAATCTGGAGCTTCCCTTTGGCGGGGTCGGGACAAGCGGGATGGGACGCTACAGGGGCAAGTTTGGATTGGAAGCCTTTACTTATGCCCGCGCGGTCACCAAGCGTCCGTTCCGAAAGGATCTATTTGCGATCGTCCCGCCCTATGAGGGAAAATGGGAGCGTTTCAGAAAATTTCTAAAGTGAGCTGCAGTTCCCTGTCAGTCTGAGAGTGATAAAAGAAAATTCCAAAAAAATGGATTTTCCGAAATCCAATCTGCAGTTTTTTGCGAATACCCCGGTGAAGTCAACAATTCGAAACCGGGCCCGGTCTTCGTTTTTCGACAAAAAGAAAAACAAAAACAAATCAAAAAATGAAGACCTACAAAATGATTCAATCACTCCTACTCACTCTTTGCATCGGCGGTCTCGCCGTTACAGCCGAAGCCGAGGAAAAAGATATTGTCGATACAGCTGTCGCAGCAGGTAGCTTCGAGACTCTTGCTGCAGCGTTAAAAGCGGGCGGACTGATCGACGCTCTGAAAGGAGACGGACCATTCACCGTTTTTGCACCGACGGACGAGGCTTTCGCTAAGCTGCCAAAAGGCACGGTGGAAACGCTTCTCAAACCGGAAAACAAAGACCAACTGGTGGACATTCTTACCTACCACGTTGTTAGCGGAAAGGTTCCGTCCAAAGTTGCGGTGACCCTGACTGAAGCTGCGGCTTTGAATCAGAAACAGATACGTCTCGAGGTAAAGGAAGGCAGCCTTTACCTGAATAGATCGAAAGTTACTGCAGCCGATATTGATTGCTCCAACGGAGTCATTCACGTAATCGATCAAGTTCTTCTGCCACCGACAGAAG
>JAHDCN010000182.1:0-2877 GCA_020629815.1 Verrucomicrobiota bacterium | reverse complement strand
TGCTCCAACGGAGTCATTCACGTAATCGATCAAGTTCTTCTGCCACCGACAGAAGAAGCCACGAAAACGGCCGCTAAGTAATTGATAAGCGAACCATCCGCCCTCTTTCTATCATGTTTTCCATTCGGTCGACGAATCAACAGAAAGCAGTCGAGCCAGTGCTAGTTCGGGTAGGAAGAGGTGAAGCGGGTGCGATGGAGGAATGTATTGAGAGCTATGGCAATCTGGTTTGGAGTATCACTAAAAAGTATTGCCACAATCACTCTGATGCAGAGGATCTCACCCAGGAGATTTTCTCCGAACTCTGGGACAAAGCCGATCGGTATGACAGTCAACGTGCCGGAGAATCGACCTTCATCGGAACGCTTGCCCGGCGGAGATCGATTGATTGGCTTCGAAAACGCGGGCGACAACCGGAATGGGAACCCATCGCCGAGGATATAGAAGAATCGCAAACGACGAATCCAATGAACCTGATAGATCACCAACTGGTGCTTGATGCTGTGGAAACACTGCCCACCGACACCAGAGACTTATTCAAATTTCACTTCGAGTCAGGCATGACTCATCAGGAAATTGCATCCGAAACCGGAATCCCACTGGGGACCATCAAGACGCGATTGAGAAAAGGTCTGTTGCAACTCAGGAAGCAACTCGGAGGTCAAATTGAACCGAATCAGTAAGGAGTTAAAGCGATGAACAATTCTTTAGAACGATTTTTAGAACTGGATGCCGGTCGTGCACTGGGTGATCTGACGCCGGAAGAGGAAGCCGAATGGAAAGGGCTTTATGAGGAGCACGCGCAGCACCCGGAAGAGAACTTTCCTCTCGATGATCTTGTCGTAGCCGTGCGTTCTGCTATGAGCGGCAGCTCGAAAGATCCCATGCCGGATGAATTGAAAGCCGCAGTCATCGATGACGCAAGATCTCGCGAACGCACTGTGAAAATTACACCTGCTTCGTCGTCCAAACAGCATTGGTTTGCGCATCCGGCAGTAGGTTGGGCGGTTGCCGCCTGTTTTGCCGTGGCTTTGCTGATACGGAATAACAATGGGGCCGGAGGACCTGTATCCAACCCGACTTCCCTCGCTGGAGCTGTTGATGAGGACTCGGCTGCTATCAGGTTGCAATTTTCCCGACTGGAAACTTCCCATGGAGATCTCAGTGGAGAGGTTGTTTGGAGCGATCAACTTCAGCAGGGATACATGAAACTCACAGGGCTCACTCCGAATGATCCAGCTAATCAGCAGTTTCAGCTTTGGATTTTTGATCCTGAGCGTGACAAAAACCCTGTCGATGGGGGTGTTTTTGACATTTCCGGTGCCGGAACAGTGATTATTCCGATTGATGCAAAGCTTGAGGTGAATCAACCCAATGCTTTTGCCATCACGGTTGAACAACCCGGAGGAGTCGTTGTATCTGAACGGGAAACGTTGCTTGCCCTGGCAAAGTAACCAGAAGGATTGGCGATTCGAGGTCTTATATATCCTTTGGTTGCCTCACCTTTTTGCCTCAATTTTCAGTCGACATTGGGGTTGTTAAGCACGAATCATGTAGCCTCCCAATGCTCCCAGCTACCTCATCATCGAACGTTGCCCATGCGCCGAAAAAAGGAGATTCACCCGGTCGGGTAATCATTGTGGGAGCAGGGCCGGGTGGAGTTGCAAGCGCGCTACTAATGGCTTCGCGTGGCTTCGAAGTTCAACTTTTCGAAAAGCAGCCTCGTGTTGGTGGGCGGACCGGCGCTTTGGAGGAACAGGGATTCAAATTCGATATTGGGCCGACTTTTTTGATGATGAAGTCATTGCTCGACCGGATTTTTGAAGAATCCGGGAAGCGATCAGAGGATTATATGGATTTCGTACGTCTCGATCCGATGTACGAGATTCGTTTTGGAGAAAAGCAGTTTCAAGCCCGCAACAATCAAGAGGACACGAAAGCAGAAATCGAACGGCTGTTTCCCGGGATGTCAGGGGGACTGGATAAGTTTGTAAAAAGGGAACGGGCACGGCTGAAGAATTTGCTTCCAGCCCTGCAAAAAGACTTCTCTTCGGCAGCTAGTATGCTTTCACCCAAACTAATGCCAGCACTGCCTCACCTCTCTCTTGGTAAGACTGTGTTCGAAGTTCTGTCGAAATATTTTCCAGACAAAGAATTGGCGTTGCTATTTTCATTCCAAAGTAAATACCTCGGGATGTCAGCCTGGGAGTGTCCAGGGGCGTTTTCGATGTTGGCCTATATGGAGCATGACCATGGGATCTACCACGTGCAGGGAGGACTGGCGGAAATTCCCAAAGCAATGGCGACAGCAGCCGAGGAATGTGGTGCTAAGATCCACTTGGGTCGAGGGGTGAAGCGTTTGATTACCAACGGTAGACGGATTACCGGAATTGAGACCGAAGACGGGGAGGAGTTTCTTGCCGATCACGTGATCGTAAATGCAGATTTTGCCCATGCGATGTCAAATCTGCTCCCGGATGGGACCCTGAGAAAATACACGCCGGAGAAGTTGGAAGGCATGAAATATAGCTGCTCCACTTTCATGATGCACCTGGGCCTCGATAAGCTTTATGATTTACCGCACCACACGATTGTGTTTGCGAAAGACTACGAGAAAAACATTAACGAGATTTTCAAAAGCTACGAGTCTTCCGACGACATCAGTTTTTATGTGCGGAACGCCAGTGTGACTGACCCCAATCTGGCTCCGGAAGGAAAGTCGAGTCTATACATCCTGGTGCCGACACCAAATCTGGATGGCGATATCGATTGGGAAGAGACTCAAAAAATTTATCGCCAGCGAACTCTCGATGCGATTTCCGAGCGTCTTGGTATCGATGATCTCGAAGATCACATCGAAGTCGAAAGGATCTTCAC
>JAHDCN010000002.1:17618-33981 GCA_020629815.1 Verrucomicrobiota bacterium | reverse complement strand
CGAGAACAGGGTTCTCGCTCCGTAGGAAATGGAAACTTTGTCGCAGGCCAGCATCAATCAGCGGCGCGAATGTAGCGCAAAAGGCGTTCAGTGCCAGACCCAACAGGGTTAGGTCTGTGACCTAACAGGGTTGACTCTCTGACCTAACCCTGTTTGGTCAGGCCAATTATGGGTATCGATCTCCATTCAATCGACTCGTACGACTACGAGTTGCCTGAAGATTTGATTGCGCAGCATCCGCCAAAGCATCGGGGTGACTCGCGCATGATGGTGATCGACCGCGCTGCGGAGACTATTTCACATCATCAGTTTGCGGAGTTCCCCGATTTTTTATCGGAAGATGATCTACTGATTCTAAATGATACCCGTGTCGTTCCGGCTCGCTTCTTTTCCAACGATGGGAAAAAAGAAATCCTGCGCCTCGACGCCATCAATGCAACGACCTGGCGCTGTCTGGTGAAACCGGGGAAGAAGCTGCGTGTCGGGCGAACGTTTGAAATCGGCGAGGCTACCGGAACGGTGGTGGAGGTTTTGCCGGAAGGAGGAGATCGAATTATCGAATTCGACCGCGAGCCGGATGAAGATTCTTTCGGGCACCTCGCGCTGCCACCGTACATAGATCGCAACGACACTTCGGACGATTCGGAAAGGTACCAAACGGTTTACGCGAAAAACCGGGGGGCGATTGCAGCCCCGACGGCCGGGCTCCATTTTTCTGCAGGGATGTTGTCTTCACTGCCTCACGCCTTCGTGACGCTGCATGTCGGTCTGGGAACGTTTCGCCCGGTCTCGACTGACATTATCACCGAGCATCACATGCATAGTGAGCAGTACTTTTTACCCGCGGAAACTGCGCAGCGAATTAATCAAAATTCTGGTAGGACGATTGCGGTGGGTACTACTGCAGTTCGTGTTTTAGAATCTTGTGTTGCGGAGTCGGGTCGGCCTCTGGACGCGCGCTCGGGCGATACCGAGATCTTTATTTATCCGCCTTATGAGTTTGGTCTGGTGGAGGGTTTACTGACAAATTTTCATCTGCCGAAGTCGACATTAATGATGTTGGTGAGTGCTCTCGCCGGGCGGGATTTGATTATGGAGGCCTACCGGAAGGCCGTGGAAGAACGCTATCGGTTCTTCAGCTATGGAGATTGCATGCTGATTATTTGAACAGTTTTTTGTGACTTTTCGGGTTGTCTTGCAGTCGAAAGAAGCGTAAAATTGAGGTTCTCAGAGAAATAACCGACCCCAGTGCCTACGCTCAGGCACGTCTGCCCTGTCTTTTTCGACCGCTTCCGTATGTTTCACTTCCTTTCTCAGAAAAGACTGCAAAGCCGTGGTTTTTCCAGTGGCAAGAAGCGTCGTAAAACAAAAGAAAGCGCGGCGGCGGAAATGATGCGCACCGGTTTACCGATCCGTGCGATGTTGTTTTTCCTGTTCGGAGCGATTGTTTCGCTGCTGTTGATTTTTCTCGGGAGCCCGGACTCGTTTTTTGCGCAGAACCCACTGCAGATCTCGGTGGTGGTCACACTGATTACTGCGACTCTTTCGATTCACTGGCACGTTAGCCTATGGGAGACGTTTCATCGAAACTCACGGATCACTCTGATGCTGCTGATCATTATCTCGCAGTTGTTATTGGTGAATCTGAGCAGCTACCTCGCGTCAACCTTTGCACCGGATGGAGGATTTCGCTTTCTGGTCGAGCCGTATGTGTTCGCGCCGATGATGATGTCGCTGCTGGTTGGCCGAAGACACGGAACTTTCGCGGTGATTTACTCAAGCCTGCTTGGTGGAATGACGGTTGCGAAGGGTGAGGCATTTCTTTTCATCCTGTTTTCGATGGTTTGTGGGTTTGTGGCGATTTACCTCACAGACAGAGTGCGGCGCAGAAGCCGACTGGTTGCGGCCGGTGTGTATTCCGGGCTCGTTTGCGTTTTGCTGGCGATTGGGTTGGGTCAAATCAGTTGGCCGGGATTCAGCGCGACAGGAGAGCAGTGGGAGTTTTTCGGTAAGCAGGCTCTGTGTGCCATATTGGTCGCGACGCTGATGGCGATTATTGTGACCGGGATTTTGCCTGTAGTGGAGATGTTGTTTCGAATCACTACCGATGTTTCCTGGATTGAGCTGGCGGATTTGAATCATCCTTTACTGAAACGGATGACGATCGAAGCACCGGGGACTTATCACCACAGCTTAATGGTTGCTACGCTGGCGGAGACGGCTGCAGAAGCGATCGGTGCGAATGCAATCATGTGTCGGGTGTGTGCGTATTTTCACGATATCGGCAAGATGAATAAGCCGGCGTATTTCGTTGAGAATATTGGGGAAGCGCAGAATCCTCATGATGAGCTCACGCCAAATATGAGTGCTCTCATCGTAATGGCTCACGTAAAGGACGGAGTCGATTTGGCAATTCAGCACAAGTTGAACCGTGAGATTATCGATGTGATTCAGGAGCATCACGGAAATTCGCTGATTCGGTTTTTTTATCATCGTGCCCTGCAGTTGCGTGATGAGGTTCAAGCGGCTGTGGAAGAAGGTAAAGCTCACGAAGAGGATGTGCCGGTCGTCGAAGAGGACAGTTTCCGGTATTCCGGTCCCTGCCCGAGAACGCGGGAGAGTGCGATCATCAGTCTGGCTGATGCGGTAGAGAGTGCTTCGCGGAGTATGCAGAAGCCGACTCCCAAGAAAATTGAAGAGTTGATCGATAGCATTGTGAAGGATCGACTGAATGATCACCAGCTCGACCGGGCGGCGTTGACACTGGCCGATTTAGCGGAAATCAAAGAAAGCTTTTCCTCCACTCTGCGCAGTATGATGCATACGCGGATTGAGTATCCGAAAATCGACGAGGATGCAGAGAAGAAGACCAAAGGTGGAAAGAAAAAGAAGAAGAGGTCTAAGGATGGCGATGCTTCCAAAGCCAGTGAGGCGAATGGGGCTGCTTCAAACGGGGGTGGTGAGAAGACCAAACAAGGCACAAGCCCGTCCGGTTCTGAAAAGGTAACTGCCAACTGACTTTGAGTGTGTCGTTACCGAAGTTGGAGATTTTCTGTCACGTAGATGAGACGGGATTAGATCTGTCGGATCTGCGACAAAAACTGGAGAGCGCCCTGCCGGAATGCATGGCTCAGTTGGGAACGGAAGATCCGGTTTTGTCGGGATTAGCGCGGGTGGAGTTCAGTATTGTTTCGGATGAAACGATCGCGCGGGTGCATGGAGACTTTATGGACGATCCAACGCCGACCGATGTTATTACGTTTCACCATGGCGATGTTCTGGTTAGCCTGGATACCGCTGAAAGGGAAAGTGGTGAGCATGGCCACAGTGCTGACCGGGAGCTGTTGCTCTACATGATTCACGGCCTGTTACATTTGAACGGGCACACAGATCTCGTGGAACCTGCGCGAACAGAAATGCACAAACAACAGGAGCGGATTTTGCAATCGGTCTATCCCCGGTAAGCCCGGTCCAGATGGGTGTAACCGCCATCGACGTGTATGATCTGGCCAGTGGTATGAGCTGACCTATCAGACAAAAGGAATACGGCCATCGCCGCAATTTCTGAAGCAGTGGTCATTCTTGGGCCGAGAGGAATCCGGCTTTCAATCTCTGCTTTTCTTGATTCCGGATCCGCTTGGCTGCTCAGCCACTTTTCATACATCGGGGTCCAGACCTCTGCCGGGATTACTGCATTGCAGCGAATGCCATCGGCAGCGAGATCGAGAGCCCACTCCCGTGTGAGCGCATTCAGACCTCCTTTTGATGCTGCGTAGCCGGAAGTGCCTCCTTGACCGGTGTCCGCAACTTTGCTCCCTACATTGACAATAGATCCACGTGTCTTTTTCAGATCGTCCAGGCAGGTGGAAACGAGTCCGTAGCACTGGACTAGATTGCGTTCGAGTGAAACGCGAAATTTCTCCCGAGTGCTGTCGAGTCCGACGGAGTCATTCAAACCTGCATTATTGATGATGCCATCGATCGATCCAAAACGCTCACGAATTTTATGAATAGCGTCGGTTACATCCGAGTCGTTGCAGAGATCGACGGTAAAGAAATTCTGTTGTGAATCAGCGGGCTCAGATAGGTCCAAAATCACTGGTTGAGCGTTTTCAGCCTTCAATTGATCAACAATCGCTGCGCCGATTCCACTGGCTCCTCCCGATACGAGGATAACTCTGTTTTCCAGACCCAAATCCATTGGGAAAAGGGTAGTGTCGGTGTCGGAAATTGCAATTACCACCGACCTGCTGCGGAGATCGGCTCATCACCGGCGGACTGAGTCGGAGCCTGCTGTTGAGCAAAAGACGGCTGGCTTGGTGTGGGTTGAGCTGCTGCCATTTGAGCTGCTGCCATCTGTAACTGAGGTCCAAATCTTGGGTTTACTCGTCCTCTCGGTGTTCTCTCCGGGGGAGCCACCGGTTGTTGTGGCTCTGGTTGTGAATGAGCTGCAGCGGCAGCTGGCGCGGGATAAGTTTCCGGCTCCGGTGCAACACCATTTCCGGCATGTGATTGGTTTTGGAAAGACGGTGTAGCGGCAGATGGATTTACGGATGATTCCCCATCGGTGAAGGGATTTGCTCCGTTTGCAGCCGCGACTTCAGGCTCTCTTTCCGGAATTGGCTGAACAATTCCCACCAGTCCCTCAATCTCGGTCACCAAAATTTTCAGTTCGACTGGCTTCGCCACGATTGGGCAAGGGAAACCGTTAGTTCGACAGATTGCCTCGGCTTCTGATGGCAATCCGGTCAATAGAATCACTGGAGTGTGGTGCAATTCAGGATGGGCACGAAGTTCATTGAGAACTGCTCCACCGTCCTTTTCCGGCATCATCACATCTAAAAGGACAACGTCGGGTCGCAGTCGTTCCACTGACGCGATGGCCTGCAGAGAGTTATTCTCCGTATGCGGCTCATAACCAAACCTCACCAAAGTCTTGGCGAGCAATGTCGTCAGACTAACGTTGTCGTCGATAATGAGAATGCGTGCGCTCATTCAGGAGATCCGGCTCATACCGTACTTTAAATTACGGAAATTACAAATAATTATAAATTTAACAAACCTTATTCGACTGCCTCGACCTTCATGATTCCGTTCATGGTAGTCCAATGACCGGGGAAGGTGCACAAATACGGGTATTCTCCGGCTTCTCTTGGGGCCGTGAACTCGATGGACTCCGTTTTGCCGGGATAAACTAGTTTGGTACGGAAAAGAATGTCTTTCGAATCGGGAACGGCTTGTTTTCCCGTCAGGTAGTATGGATCGGAGACCGACTGGTCTGCGAGTTGGCCGACTGTGTTTTTCGTGCCGGGCTTCACAATCACTACATTGTGGGGTTGATTCGGCGTTGCTTCCTCGGGAACAACCAGGGTCAACTTCACCTTTTGACCCGCTTTTACCGTGAACTCGGTGATGTCGAACAAGTATTGCGCTTTATCCGACGTAAGGGTGACTTCTTTTGTAGTGCTGTCCTGAGCATACAACGGGACGAGTTGTTGCACATAACAAGCCAATAAGATCAGGAGTCGGAAAGTCTTCATGTAAGGAAAATCCAAGGCGATTTTCAAAATTTGAATAATTTAAGGAGTATTTATTTTAAAGCAAGGCGGCAAAAATCCAAAATTTGGAAAATAGTTTTAAAAATTACTTGGAAAAAGTTAAATAACCCTTATTTTTATAGAAATTCGAATAATTCCCCAAAAATCGATAACCCGATGCAAAAAGTTCTTATAGTGGCAGCTGACCAAAATCTGGGAGAGTCCTTCCAGCAGACTTTCGGTCAGTATGGATTCCAAACAGCCGTTGTTTGGTCCCCTGGCCAAATGGTCGATTTTTGCCGTCAACACGTGCCGGATATTACGGTGATCGATTTGTCGCTTTCCAGTCAGGATCTCTGGAATTCGATCCAGGCTGTTCGTTCTTTGGGAACGATGGCGAATGTTCCTTTCGTTGGATTAAGTGACGGCAACGCGGAGGAACTTCAGGCAGCTCATCAAGCAGGTTTCGCAACGGCGTTCCAAAAAAAGGACGGTGCTGGAACTGCAGCAGAAGCCATACAAAAATATTTTCAGCAGAATCAGGAACCAACTTCCGCTGTACAACAAACCGCCGCGTCCCCCGTCGGGGCTGATCGCAGCGAAGGAACTACCATGACTGAACCATCACAGCCATCAGCACAAGGGAGCTCACTCAACCGGCTACGTGCTATCGCCGGAGAAACCTCATCTATTGCTTCTTCTTTGAAACCAAGAGTCGCAGAGTATGGCGAAGACGGGGCTGAACTGTTTGGCTACATCGAGAACTCATCCGGCCAGATCAATTCCAAGCTCGACGAAATTGGTGCCGAAGATTTGCATGACCACGAGTTGCGACACGATTTTCGCAATATGATTGGTTCGGTGACCGGTTTCTCTGAGCTGATCCTGATGGAACCCGGCCTATCGCCTGAATCTCAGGGTGGTCTCACCCGGCTTCGCGAGCTATCCAGTGAGTTTGTTGATCTCCTCGATCAGCAAAAGGCTATGGCCAGCACCTAGACCTTGCTTGCCAATCCCTAGACCTGGGTGGTCGAAAGGGGTAGCGCTCAGAAGGTTACTCAGGTATCTTGTGGAAAGGGTATCTAACGGATCCCTTATCGGAACAGATGCGACTTGGAATCACAGGAGCGACGGGATTTATTGGCGGGGCGATCCTGCGGGAAGCGAAGAAACGCCGCTGGGAAACTGTTGGTTTTTCGCGGAATCCAAACCGGGCTGTGGAAAACTGTGACGAGCTCCGGGATTTTTCGGTGCCTGCAGAGGCTGACCTGTCCAACCTTGATGCGGTCGTTCATTTAGCTGGTGAGAGTATTGCCGGCTTATGGACGAAAGAGAAGAAGCGCCGAATTCTCGACAGTCGTGTCAATGGAACCAAGGATCTGGTTGCCGCGATTTCGAATGTTGAAACAGAGAAGCGTCCACGAGTTTTGGTGAGCGCCTCGGGAATTGGAATCTACGGTGACTGTGGCGACAGCTGGGTCGATGAGTCGTCGGATATCGGGTTTGGATTTTTAGCTGATGTCTGTCGTCAATGGGAGTCGGCCGCAGTGGCTGCCGAGTCGGTTGGCTTGCGCGTGGTAATGCCTCGAATCGGAATTGTTTTGGGTACCGATGGGGGGATTTTGGAAAAAACTCTTGGGCTCTTCCGGCTTGGTTTGGGAGGAAGATTGGGTAGCGGTGAACAATGGATGTCTTGGATTCACGTCGAAGATGTCGCCAGAGTATTTTTGCATTTGATCGATTGCGCGTCATCGACGGGACCTGTGAATTGCGTCGCTCCTCAGCCCGTCACCAATGCCGCCTTTACCGATTCGCTGGCCGTCACTTTAGGGAAAAAAGCGAATCTTCCTGTGCCGGAGTTTGTGTTTCACACCATGCCCGGAGGGATGAAAGAAATGTTTCTCTCCAGTCAGCGGGTTGCGACGGTCGAGTTGAAAGCCTTCGATTTCAGCTGGAACCACGGCGAGTTGGGCGCTGCTCTGCAAGACATACTCAAAGAGAAGTAAATCAGAAGAGACAATAGAAATAACAGATCCGCATAGAAAATGGCAGCTCCGCAAAACATAATTGGGATCGTCTATGACTACGACCAGACACTGAGTCCTACATACATGCAGGACGATGTGATCTTTCCGGAGTTTGGCATTGATCCGAAACAATTCTGGCAGAGATGCAAAGAGTTGGTAGAAGAGCAGTCGTACGAAAGTGAGCTGGCTTATCTGAAGGCGATGCTCGACTACCTCGAAATGGATGGTCCGAGTAACGCTGACCTCCAAAGGCTGGGCGCAGGTCTGAAATTTTACGAAGGTTTACCGGAAATGTTTGAGGAGTTGGAGAGCCTTCTCACTCCTGAGCACCGGGCTATGGGAGTGGAAATCCAGCATTACATTATCTCCAGCGGCATTCAGCCTCTCATCGAAGGCAGTCGGCTGAAAAAACACATCCACACCATTTTCGGCTGTGAGTTCGCTGAGGACAGTTCCGGCCGAATCTCCTTTCCACGGCGAGTGATTTCCCATACGGCAAAGACCCAATACCTATTTCGAATTAACAAAGGTATGCTGGAAGCCAATGAAGATGTGAACGACCACATGCCTGACGAATTGCGTCCAATCCCTTTCCCAAACATGATTTACCTCGGTGACGGGCCTACTGATGTTCCATGCTTCACTGTTATGAATCGCTTCGGCGGGCATTCGATCGCTGTCTACAATCCGGGGGATGATTCACGGGTTAGTTTTCGCAAGGCATTTCAATTATCCGGGCCAGCGGACCGGATCAAATATATAGCGCCGGCGGACTACCGGGGAGGAAG
Source organism: Verrucomicrobiota bacterium (assembly GCA_020629815.1). Classification (GTDB taxonomy): domain Bacteria; phylum Verrucomicrobiota; class Verrucomicrobiia; order Verrucomicrobiales; family DEV007; genus Arctic95D-9. The sequence continues at coordinate 25,629 of JAHDCN010000002.1, read as the reverse complement.
CCATCTCCGATTAATTTTAGAGGAGATGATCAGCGAAATCGCGAATCGAATAGTGGAGACGAGGCGAAGGGAATTAAGTGAAGCAACTGTGCCTGCTCCGACGCACTAATTTTTTGCGAAACTTTTCCATCCCGTCTCTGTTTCATCCGTCAAACCAACGAACCTATTGCGGATGAAAAAAACCACCTTCTCTATTTTTACTTTTTGTTTCGCTATTGCAGGCGCAGCTATCGCCGAGCCGAAAAAGCCTGACTCACCTGCTTCCAAAGGAAAGAAAGGCGCTGGAAAAGGCGGCGAGTTTTTCCAGAGAATGGACAAAAATCAGGACCGCGCTATTTCCAAAGAAGAAGCAGGAAAGCTCTGGGACAGAATTGGACGCCTTGATAAGGACAGTGACGGCAAAGTGTCGGGGCAGGAGTTTCTCGGCGCCCGCCAGCAAGGTGGGGGTGGTTCAAAACCGGCGGGAGGATTCGATTTTTCACGCCTGTTTCAGCATGCGGATAAAAACAAAGACGAAAAGCTGACTAAGGAAGAGATACCGCGGATGTGGGAACAGCTTTCGAAAAAAGATGCAAATAATGACGGGGCTCTTGATAAAAAGGAGCTGGCGGCTGGTGCATCGGCAAAGCCTGGCGGCAAGGGTTCGGCTATGAAGCCGGGCGAAATGTTTTCCAAAGGGGATCGAAATGGCGATGGGAAAATCTCGAAAGACGAAGTGCCTGAGCAGGCCTGGGAGAGGCTGGGAAAAGCTGATGCCAATAAAGATGGAGCTGTCTCTAAGCAGGAAATGGAGACTGCAATGAAAATGGTGCAGGCAGCAAAAGGCGGAATGATGGGTCGGGGTGGCTCCGGGTATGGTCAAGGAGGTGGCGTTGAAGCTATGTTTGGGAAAATGGACGCCGATAAGGATGGCAAACTTTCCAAGTCAGAAGTTCCTGCTGAGATGTGGGCAAAGCTGAGTCGTGCTGATGAAGATGCAGACGGGACAGTGAGTAAAGCCGAGATGGAAAAAGTCTATGCGGAGCGAGCTAAATCGGGATACGGAGGCTCATCAAAAATGAAGCCCGAAGGCAGCTCGAAAAAGTCAGATACCGGTTCGATCAAGCCGAAACGTCCGGCGCTGGAGAGTTAACCGGAAAGTTTCCCGGCAACAGACTCTTTGCAATCGTATCGAATTGCGCGTACAGCACGCGCTTCTATGGAGTCTGTTCCTTTTTCCGATCTCGGATTGCCGCCTGAGTTAACTGCAGGCATTGAGGCACTCGGTTACGAAGTGCCTTCACCGATTCAAGTGGCTGCTATTCCTCCGGCTTTGGAGGGAAGCGACATTGTAGGTCTTTCTGAGACAGGCTCTGGTAAAACGGCTGCATTTGTGTTGCCGGCTCTGGCAAAGATTCGGACAAATCGGTTTCAGCCTCAGGTCCTCATTTTGTGCCCGACACGTGAACTCGCAGTTCAGGTTTGTGAAGAGGTTCATAAACTGGCCTTGAAGATGCCAAGTCTGAACGCCGTTCCCTTATATGGTGGAGCGCCGATTCAGAGACAGATGCAGGTCTTGAAGCGCGGCGTCCATTTGGTGGTCGGAACACCGGGACGGTTGTTGGATCACCTCAGGAGAGGTTCCCTTGATCCGTCCGAAATTACGACCTGCATTCTGGATGAGGCTGACCGGATGCTCGATATGGGTTTCCGCGAAGAGATGGAAGAACTCCTGGCGCAACTGCCTCAAGAAAGGCAGACCATGTTCTTCTCGGCGACGATGAATCGCGGGGTGAAAGCCTTGATCGAAAAGTTCGGAAATGAGCCGGAAACGATTGAGATCGAGAGACAACAGTTAACTGTCGAATCGATCGATCAAATCTGTTTCGAGGTGCGCAATCGCTCCAAGATCGAAGTGGTATCAAGGATTTTAGACATCGAGCAGCCGCGACTGGCGATGGTCTTTTGTAACACCAAGAAAGGCGTCGATGAATGCACTGATGCGCTGCTTGCGCGCGGATACGGAGCCGATCGACTGCATGGTGATATTGCGCAAATGTTAAGAGAGCGAGTGATTCGGCGATTTCGCGAAGGTACTGTCGATCTTCTCGTTGCTACTGATGTGGCGGCCCGGGGGCTTGATGTCGATAATGTCGATTTGGTCATCAATTATGATCTTCCACAGGATCCGGAAGACTATGTTCACCGTGTCGGTCGAACTGGTCGGGCGGGGCGTTCAGGAAAGGCGATTTCCTTTTACTTCGGTCGCGACGCCTATCGACTGAAAACCATTGAGCGTTTTACGAATCAGCAAATTCCACGTCAGAAGATTCCGACTCAAAATGAGGTCTCCGGACACTTGAATCGGCAACTTTTTGACGTTGTACGGGAACGGTTGGAGATTGGGGACTTTGATGTAGCCGATACACACCTCAATGAGTTGCGCAGTGAAGGGCACGAAGCTGCAGATATTGCTGCTGCTGTGATGGCGATTCTCCTCGAAAGCACCGATCGCGAAGGTGAGGAAATTGCAGAGGATAATCCTGCGAAAGCACGTAAGGAGCGGAAAAAAAGAGACAGAGACAGGGAAAGGCCTGATGGGAAGGGTGACAGAGGGAAACGCTTTCGCGAGAGACCAGCGGGCGAACCTCCTGAACCGGACCAAAACGGAATGGTGAAACTGTTTTTTAATATCGGAAAGGCACAGAGGATTCAACCGGGTGACTTGGCTGGACTCCTCCACAATGAGGCTGAACTACCCAGAGGCTCAGTCGGGCGGATTCATATGTCGCACAAACATTCCCTCGTTGAAGTGAAGGCTGAGCATGCCAAGCAGGCGATTGAAAAAGGAGGAGGAGGGAAACTTCGTGGAAAGTCGTTTCGCGTTGACTACGACCGGGGAGCTCCCAAAGGCCACCGGGATAAAAAGAATCGAAAACCTCGCCGTTAGGTCATGCGGTTCTTGCGTCTTGTAGAAAACGGGAGAATCTTATGAAATGGCGACACGTCGACGGAAGTTCCGAAAACCCCGAAAGGGTGTCGGGCTGAAGGAGAGAGTGACTGCTTCTACAACCGACTCGGGTTCGGTTGACCCGGTTCCAGCGAAGGTTCAGAATCGGGCCGGGTGTGAGACTATTCCTTTAAACCCGTCTGCCATTCTTCCGGCTTCCGAAAGATCAGCCCGGATCAGTCGAAAGCCGACTTTCGTAAGACCTGGTGTCGAAGCCTATCGAGTGAGTCGGGAGCGGACCAGCGGCTTGATTGCATGGGGTGTGGGTATCCTTGTAAACATCATCGCCATAGTTCTCTTCCTGCTTATATCGGCAGGTGAGACCTATGGTCCGAATAAACCTCTGTTGGTTAGTGTGCAACCGATCGAGAAACCGGAAGGTCAGATTGAGCGCGACAGAATGAGAAAGACCAGTCTGGTGCAGATGGATTCGGCTGCATCTGCCGCGTCAGCCTCTGCTTTGCAATCGAATGATCAGGCATTGTCGACACTGACTGCTCAAAGCCTGTCGCAACTCGCTATTCCCAGTTTCAGCGGGGCTGGTGGCTTTCAAGGCGACGGATTTTCCACCGGCACGGAGATTGGCTTCGGTCAATCAGTCGGCTTGGGTCGCTCCGGGTATGGACGAGCGATGTTGGCTTTTGGTGCCGTTGGTGTAGGTGATGGCTCTAATTTGATCGTTGTCGCTGATGTTTCGGGTAGCATGAGAGTTCACAACGAAGTCGTTAATGAAATGCTGGAGCGGGATTACCCGGGAGCGAAAAAGTTCGAAGTGCTGGGTTGTTCGATTGTGGAGAATTCGGACTTTTTGGTGCAGGTCGAAAAGATCGTCAGAGTGAACCGTAAAGGTGTCCGAAGAGACTTGTTCTTTATTTGTGATTTGCAGGATCAAGTCGATGAAGAAGGAATTAATCAACTGACTGGCCTACTGGCTTCTTCCAATCCGCATTATCACTTCCACGTCATCTCGTTTCAGAAAGAGCCAAGTATTCCCCTGATGTCATTGATTAAGCGTTCGAAAGGCTCCTTTACCTTGAATGCCGAAAAAATGGATGGGTTTTAGGCAGAAAATTCCCAAAATTGAGAATAAATTAAACAAACAAGATAATTAAGCTTTCTTAAATAAATTGATCGAGGTATAACCTATATAGACCGCTCAAGGACCTTTCATCCTTGCTCTTCGCTATGTGACCTTCTGACCTGCCTCGATCCCATGACCACTGCCATTGCACCCCGTCCTTCGGCTGCTACTCAATCCACGTCAACGAAACGACGATCAGGCAAACGGGGTGTGCTCTATCTGGAATATGATATTTCCACTCCTCTGGGACCACGCATCCTTGCGATCAACGATCTTGTAGAGGAGCTGACCGGATATAGTCGGGAGACTCTCCATGGGGAGCCATTTGGAATCATCTATGATCCTGAGGCTTTGGATTCTTTTCTCAACTTCCTGCACTCGAAGATCGAGCAGACAGAAAGTTTCTGCTGGGTTGAGAAGAATTTGGTGAAAAAGGGGGGTGAACGGGTACCCTGCTATTGGACATTCGCGCCGTTTCGAAATGATCGTGGGATTCAGGGACGGAAGGGCTTTGTTGTTACTCTTGAGGCATTGCGATCTGAACAACCAAAGCCTGCGAAGTCTGCAGACGCTTCACAAGAAAATCGCGTCGTAAAGCAAACTCCGGCTGTGCCGGCAAAAAAGACGCTTTCGGTTTCGGATGCAGTTGAAGAGAGCCGTTCTGAATCGCTAACCATTATTGCCGGTGGAATTGCGCATGACTTCAAGAATATTCTGCAAACGATCAAATCTACTTTAGAGATGGCCCGGATCTGCAGTAGCCCTTCGGAATCTACTTTGGATTACTTGAATGATGCGGAACTAGCCATTGAAGATGCAGAACGATTGGCCCGGCAGATGATGGCTTTCTCGAGGGGATACGCTTCATCTATGCAGTCTTCCAATGTATCTGATCTTTTAAGCCAGGCGGCCAATATCTCGACGATGGGGACGGAAGTGACTTGCGATCTGTCGATCTCCGGTGACCTGTGGCAGGTGTTTGCTGATCCTCGCCAGATCTATCAGGTATTTCAAAACATACTGATCAATGGCTGTCAGTCGATGCCGGGAGGTGGAGTGTTACAGGTATCGGCTCGCAATGCGCTCCTGAGTAAAGACAACGATCTTGGGCTGGAGCATGGAGAATATGTTGTCGTCGGGATTCGAGATCGAGGCTGTGGGATTTCACCGGAAAATTTGTCCCGAATTTTCGAACCCGAGTTTACCACGAAAACGAATGGCTCGGGTATAGGTCTTGCATCCTGCCAGGCAATTGTATCAGCTCATGGAGGTAGAATTCTGGTGGACTCGGCTGTTAATATAGGGACTGAATTCTTTATTTTTCTTCCAACCGCAAAAACTGCGGCAGACTGCTCAGCTCAGAGCAGTCCAACTGCCGCCCGAGTTGGAAATTCTACAGTCTCCAACCGCGGCACAGCACCTCTCGAATTTCTGAACGAAGGAGCCCGGGTTTTAGTAGTCGATGATCAGCAAAATGTTCGGAAAGTCGCAGAAAAGCTGCTGCAGCACCTCGGGTTCGAGACTGTGGGTGTCGACAGTGGAGAAGAGGCGTTGCGAACGTATTGCGAACGTTTGAATACTTCGAGTCCAATCGACGCAGTGCTTTTGGACTTAACTCTTCCCGGCGGAATTGGGGGAGAAGAAGTGATGAACGAGATTCGCAAGTTGGACGAACAAGCGAGAATTATTGCGACCTCTGGTTACTTTAGTGATGAAAGCCCTGTTTCGGACTTTCTTCAGGAAGGCTGGAGTGGTGTCCTGGCAAAGCCTTATTCTCTCGACGAGTTGTCCGAGACCTTTTCCGATGTGTTGGCGAATTGATCAAAATTTCGCCGACAGCAAAGAATCAATTCCTGTAAATCTCCCTCAAAAAACCGGTCTGCAGTCATCTTGTAGACAGCTGCGATATTTCCCGGGTGATTGTATTCACAATCGCGGAACCAATCCAGTTCCACTGGTAGCCTCATAGATGGGGCGTCCGTCTCAATAAGGAGACGGTTCTTTGGAATACTTTCAAACACCTTCAGTTTGTCTACTTTTCGGGGGTCAAAAAAGTAGCCGGAAATAGAAAAGAACGCGCCCATTTCCACAAAAGTCGATACTAGCTCAGCTGGTCCACTGTACGAGTGCAGTAGAAATGGCAATGCTCCGAATCTTGTGATCGAATTCTGAAGAAGTTCTTTCAGGCGACCAAAGCATCGAAGGCAGTGAATCGTAACCGGTCGCTGGAATTCAGAGGCGATCCGCCATTGTTTCAAAAAGAACCTCTCCTGTTGAGGTAAGTTTGGGTTACGCATCCACTTATCCAGTCCGATCTCACCAACACCGGAAGTAGGGTATTCCTTAAGCAGATTACATAATTTGTCTTCCCACCCAACCGTTGCCTCGTGGAGATACCAAGGGTGTAATCCGAAGAAGGGCAGAACTGAAGACTGCCTCTCTGCCAATCGAGCAACGTCGTTCCAATCGGCTTCTGTCGTGCCGTTCACTACCCATTTCTCCACCTGTTGCTGCGTCAGAAAATCGAAAATATCTTCACGGCAGGTTTGGAATGCTTCGTCCTGCAGGTGGTTGTGAGCATCTATCATAAAGATCGTCTGCCCGATGCAAAGTCGACAATCTGTTTCCTGATATTTCCTAGTCCGCGCAGGCGAGTAGGGGACAGGCTGCGATCCAGCTGAAGTGCTTCGACAAATCGCGGCTCTGTTTCCACGACCTCAGTTGGATCTTCTCCGGAGTATAGGTCTGTTAGTAGTTTTCCAATACCATGAAGGGCCGGGGCCTCTGATTTGATATGCAGCTCGAAGGTTCCATCTTCAAGGATTTGGCCAACAACCCAGACCCGCGAGGTGCATCCCTCTACCAAATAGATGTCCTGCTCGCAGTCTTTCGGAAAATTTTCTCCGGAACCTGCGGAGTCAACGATCACCTGAAAACGTTCGGCGGGATCTTCAATGAAGCCGTAGTCTTCGATCAGTTGATCTTGCTTCACATCTAGCTTGCTCATGCTTCGCTCGTCTCGATCGATAGTCTCATTGGTACCATATGAGAGTGAACGAAATTCAGTTTTTGGAAAAATCGCTGCGATTCATCACTGATCTGGTCGGTGAGCAGTGTTATCCGCAGAAAGTCCTTTCGCTTCGCGAAATCAATCACGTAGCGAACCAGTTGCGTTCCATAGCCTTGATCGCGAAAATCCGGGTGAACGATGACATCCTCGAGAAGGATCACGAAACCGCCCATAGCCGTGCTGATCGTGAAAAGTACATTCGCCATGCCCATGATCTCGTAGTCCGTTCTCACTACGAAGATTCGACCCCGGTTTGGCTGCTCCAGAATGGCCTGAAGTCCGCGACGTTGTCGCTCCATATTTGGCGCAAAATCCTCTTCCTCTTCGAAGAGTGCCATCGTCAACTCAACCAATCGTGGGAGATCTTCCAGAGTTGCCGGCTCGATCCTGGCAATCTGGTTGAGAGGTTTGATTGGTGCGGTATGCGACAAATCCATTTACTTAAAATCTAGCAATAAGCATGCCGCTTGTAAATGCCTCTAAGTACACTCCTGAATGGATAGGAGAAATTCTCATCACAGGCGCTTGTATTCTTTCTGCACCAGTACCTGGAAACTTTTCCACTTCGCACCCGGTTTGCCATTTGACTCCATTAGGAAATGCGGACAGCTCTTGTGGCCGATGTTCTTGCCAGTCTTTGGTTGAACCCTTTCCCAATGGAAGTGGGGTACGACGTTTGAAATGGGTATGCGATGTTGCTTCATGAGGACTGCGCAGAGTTTAGCGGTCCGTTGGAGAGTTTTTTCCCTGCTATTGCCCTTGTTTTCGCACATTTCAATCCCGATCGACTTTTTGTTCCCGGGGCCCTCGTAGTCGGCATGTTCGCCTCTTTCGTTCGTAGGGAGATGTTGGACAACTGAACTTTGATCAA
>JAHDCN010000002.1:9430-17518 GCA_020629815.1 Verrucomicrobiota bacterium | reverse complement strand
GCATGTTCGCCTCTTTCGTTCGTAGGGAGATGTTGGACAACTGAACTTTGATCAACGCTGAAGTGCCAGGCCAGATACCCGAGGAGATTGTTCGATGCAGTGAGGTAGCCCTTTCTCAAAGCATTACCAAAGTGGCTCGCATTCGCATTGGATTGAAACGTGTAGGTCGAATGAACCGTGATATAGCTGGGGCGGATGGGGCGGTGCAGCTTTCTGCCAAACTTTCCCTTGGGAATCAAATCCTGCTTCAGGTTGAGGCTGCCTGCATGACGGGCGAGAGAACTACTGCCAAAGCCGGTTGATTTCTTCTTTTTGCCAAAAAGCCCGGCGGCAGACAGATCAGTTTGAGAAAGCGCAAGGCACAGGCCTGCAAGAATGGCACTGCCAACGGATATGATTCTGGGATTCATGGAGCGAGACGGGTTGTCTCAAGTATACTCCAAAAACCCCGGGAACACCAATGGACCACACTCCTGTTGCCTGGGCTAGATGCCCACGGATTCTCGCCAAACTTTCGCCATCAAAGAATGACCAGCATGCGAAGGGTGAACTCCGTCAGCTGCCCAATACTCAGGGGCAGTTCCGGATGACACGGCCTCGTCGAACTTGGCCTGAAAAGGAACCCAGATCGCGTTGTGTTTCTTGGCAACTTCTTCTGCAAAGGCACGACGGGTTTCAAATTCCGGAAACCACGAATCGTTTACCGCCCCGCAACGCAAAACGAAGGGCTCGCATATGGCAATGGTCACATCGGGCAGTGACTTCTTTGTTCTCTCCAACAGGGCATCAAAACCGTCACGATAGACTTCGGGAGTTCCATCATAGCGACCGTTCAACTTGTGCCAGATGTCATTTACCCCAATGAGAATACTTAGAATATCCGGTTTGATATCGATGCAATCCACCTGCCATCGTTTGTCGAGATCGGGCACCTTATTTCCGGAAATCCCGCGGTTGTGAATCCGGAGATCCAATTTTGGACTTTCGGCGAGAAGATCGCCGGCGATGTGAGCAGGGTAGCCCCTGCCCAGTGATCTTGCATCATTGGCGGTCTGGCGCTTCCGATCACGACCTGCATCGGTGATCGAGTCACCTTGAAACAAAATAGTCGCATTCTTTTTGAGCTTGGGAGCTGCCTGGGACAGTTGGGCGGTGGTAGCTGCAGAGATACCTGCCAGTAAGGTTGCTTTGCTGGCGGCACGACGGGAAATGGTATGATTCATCATAAGATCGAGAAGCTATTTGAAGTATTTCTTGGGGTCTACGGGAGGCTTCTTTTTAGGTTCCTCGGGTTTTGTCTTTTGCGGGGCTTCTTTCTTTTGCTCCGGTTCCTTGGGCTCAGTCTTTTCGACTGTCTTCATTTTCTTCGGAGGGAATTCCTGATCTGCTTCGAGAACCGTTACCATTTTGGGGTCTGTCAGTTTGATCTGCGGCTTGTCTTTGTAAATGGAGACAACTCCTTCAACTGCGATTCGCTTTTCATCAAAGACATCAGCGGGCTCTCCATCAGGAAACTGAGTCAGGTCGCTGCGAAAAGTAACCAGGTAAAACTCCGCATCGGAAAAGTTCACAAAATTCATCCCGGATCCGGACTTTCCTGAGCCGGTAGTCTTGCCATAAACCGTGACGACTTGACCTTCCTTTGCTTTCAGCTCCGCAGTTTTTGATGCTTCCAGATAGAACTTCTCCGCTTCTTCACCATAGGCATTGAGAAGCAGAGACGTAGCAAGCAGGATACTGAAAGTTCTCATGCTGATAGTGTGAATAAATTCATCCCTGAATCCAATGATTTTTTAGAACTGTTTCGTGAGGGCACAAAAAAACCCGGGTCGTTCGACCCGGGTTCTCTTGAAATCTGTTCAGCTTTCCAGTTAGGAAAAGAACGGCATAATCGGCTTACCAACAGATTCGATCTGATCGGTATCGTGATTATGTTTGTGACCGGCAACAAGGAATGGACGACCGGATGGAGCGTAGACAACCTTTTGAAGGTCGATCCCCATCGCGTGGGCGATTGTGGCATTGAAATCCGGTGCTTTAACTGGATTCTCTTCAACAGCCATCCCAAGCTTGTCTGACTTACCGTATACCTGGCCACCGGAAATTCCGCCACCTGCAAACATTGTGGAGAAAACCCGCGGGTGGTGGTCACGACCGCCGTTGGCGTTGATTTTTGGAGTCCGTCCGAACTCTGTTCCGAGAACGATAAGAGTCTTCTCAAAAAGTCCTTCGGCTTTCAGATCGTCGATCAAGCTGGAGAGAGCCTGGTCAAGCTCGCCGCCTCTCGTTGGAATAGAATTCCAGAGATCGTTGTGCATGTCCCATCCGCCTGCTGAAACCTCAACAAAACGAACTCCGGATTTCACCAGTCGCTTCGCAAGCATGGCACCTTTACCGACACGGGAGTTACCGTACTTTTGGACTTTCTGGTTGTAGTTTTCTTCTTTTTCCAGCTTGAAGGTATCCAAATCTTCGCTGTCCATCAATTTCAGAGTCTCCTCATAAAACTGAGTGTAAGCGGAAACTTCGTCGTTCTTGAACTTACGTCGGAAACCATCGTCAAACGCATTCATGAGATCCATGCGCTTGTCGAACTTGTCTTCGCTCACGCCCTTGTATGGCTCAGCGTTCTGAACACCCGAGTCAGGGTTGCCGATTGGGAGAGGAGCAAGTCCAGGTCCGAAGAAACCAGCGCCCGGATGATTGCCACCGGCACCGATCACAACAGAATCAGGAAGTGTATCATGCTTCTTGCCGAGTAAAGACTGTGCCCATGGTCCCATAGTTGGGTGAATGATGGTAGCACGAGGCTGATAGCTCGTGTGCATCCAGTAAGAACCACCGCGGTGGTCACCGGTTTGCTGCGTCATCGAGCGCACAACCGCGATGTCCTTGAAGCGTTTGGCAAGACCCGGCATAAACTCAGCGAGTTCGATGCCTGCCACGCCTGTGGAAATCCCTTTTGTCTTTCCGCCGGTTTCTGTTCCCGGTTTTGGATCAAAAGTTTCCATGTGGGTCATCCCACCTGCCATGTAGAAGAAAATACAGTGTTCTGCTTTTCCACCACCTGCTGCACTTGCCAGTCTGGGAGCTGCTCCGATCGGGAGGATACTCACACCTAGCGCGGTTTTCGCTGCACGAGCGACAAACTGTCGACGTCCAAGCTGATCAAGGTTCTTGAGTTGTTCTTTCATTTGTAAATATTGGGTAAAATTGTCTTTCTGTTTGGGTTACTGGATGAACATGAACTCTCTGGTATTCACAAGAGCCCAAATCACATCTCCAATCGCAGCAATCTCTGCTGCCTCTTTTGATTTGTCTGAAGCATCGCGGTCGCGTTTCGCACGCATACCGGACTGCGCTTTCGATTTCTCATCAGAGGTTGGGTAACGGCCCAACACGCTGAGGAAGACCTTATCAACTTTGTCACGCTTCGAGCCTTCGCCGAATGCAATTTCTTTAATAAGGTAAGCGTCGGGACTGGTCAGAACGGCGTTGGTAATCTTGCCGTTAAGGAGTGCCATCACCTGAGGCGATGAACCAACGGTAAATTGGTTTTCGATCAGTTGACGGTCAGATTGACCAAACATCCGAAGGAAGTGGTCTGCTCTTTCGGGCTGACGCAATTCAGAGGCGCGGAACATTTTCTCTCCACCAACATTATCGTCGCGTCCTACCATTCCGCCTTCGTCACTGTAGAGGCTGCCACCAGCTTTACGCCAACGCTCTTTCCAGCCCTCGATCTGAGCTGCGGTTTTCAAACCAGCCAGATCTTCATTCATCACATTGCGATAGGCGTCAGCACCGCGACGCATCACAGCTTCCGGATCAGGTGTGGTCAGTGTGACCAGTGAGTCCCAGAGCTGCTCAGCACTCATCCGGCGAAGGATGGGGCCAGGGAAGTGATAGGTGCCTTTGTCCATCTGAGTGAGAGACGGAGTCATTGTCTCTGCTTCACGCTGGTATGTTTGCGTATTGTAGACGACACGGAAGAAATCCTTCACGCTGTAATCCAGATCTTTCATCATGGACTCCAGGAAAGTGAGGAGTTCGTAGTTCTGCGCCTGACCGTCGAGGTGACCAGGAATATTGTAGACGGGCTCGATCTGGGCTACGCCAAAAGCAATTTTCCAAAGACGGTTCACTGTATTGATGGTGAAACGTGGGTTTTCCGGAGAGGCGAGCCAATCGGCGAAGGCTTGACGCGGAGTTTCATATTTCTCCAAATCGACCACATTACCGAAGTAGGCGCCTGGATCGACAGTCATGTTAGGCTCTCCATCGTCATACTTGTAGTCGTGTGGAAGCTTCACAGCATTCTTGCCTGTATCGACCACTTGAATGCTGTTTGTGCCAATCCATTGCCCAAGATTACGGTCCTGATTCTCATTCTCGCGCAGTTTGCCTGCATCCTTCAGAACCTTATTCATCCGGGCAACTTCTTCGCGGTAGTTGCTGCTACCCATCATCATCATGTTGCCGCCCCGTGCGCGGGTTTCTGTTCCGCCCATGAAAGATGCCATTTTGAAGAAGTCCATTTGGTAAACTTCTTCGAAAGGATGATCGTGGCACTGAGCGCAGGTGATCTCTGTGCCCATAAACACAGTGAACGTGTTGGAAAGGTTACAGAGACGCATTCCGGAATCGGCCAGAAGGTAACCGGATGCTGGTGTATCCCAGACTTTACCAGTCGCTGTGAGAAGCTCTTTCACCATCACGTCATATGGCTTGTCCTCTTTCATCGAGTTTTTCACATACTCAATGTACGGGTCGGCTTTAAGATCGCCGTTGCCCATCATGAAGATACCCTCGCGGATTCGGAACAAATCAGCGAAGTAGTTATACATGCGCATGCCAAAAGCTTCGGAGTCGAGTAGCTTGTCGATCAATTCAGCGCGCTTGTTCCGAGAGCTGCTATTGAGAAAAGCTTCCGCTTCCTGATAGGTTGGGATCCTGCCTGCGATATCGAGATACACGCGGCGAACAAACTGGTTGTCGTTGGTTCGCTCGTTTGGAATGGCCATAGCCATTTCGCGCTCGATCTCTTCTTTCCGCTTTCTCTTCTCGTCATTATTGAGGTCCTGATTGCCTGGAAGAGCAGCCAGTTCGCCTTGAAGACCACGGTATGACTCTTTCGCTTTCTTCACCACAAGCGCATCAATCGCCGCTGCGAGTGCTGCAGGATCTTTCGGTAAATTGCTCTGAACGAATACGCGATCTGCTTCACTCAGGTTGGCAACCGGGTAAAGGACTTCTTTTCCGTCGGGTAGCTTTAGTTTAACGCTGGCCGTTGACCCTGCACCGGAAGTGCCTACGAATTCTGCCTGCAACTTTCTGCCATCGGACGATGTCCATTGCCGCATCTCGGCCGAAGCCCAGCTTGTGGAAAGGATCAAAGCGCCGAATGCGAGAGCTGCTACGCATTGTCTGCTCACTGTTTTCTTCATCATAAATTGTCGGACTGTGGTTGAACTCCTTGTAGAGGATAGCCTCAAGGCTGCTGTTTGTTACAAGGGTTGGTAAAATAACCCTTTTTTTGTGATCAAAAAAGCAATTACTGCATCATTTCTACGCCTTTTGGGCTCTCCGGAGAAGCCTTCTGAATCTCTCTGGTTGTAAGAGCCTTTTGAAAAATCTCGATTTCATCGACCCAGCCTATGAAACCGTCCGTGGCTTTGCCTAGCTGGAGTTTGTCGGCAACGCCGGCGCGGATACCAGTTTCTGCCATTCCATGCAAATCTTGTCTTTTGCTGTCGACAAAGATGGCGGTATGGCTTGCCAGCTGCGCATTGCTGCCGCCTAAAAATCGAACCGCTACGTGATGCCATCTACCATCTGCTATATCAGAGGAACCTAAGATGAATTCATTCTCACCGGTGCTGACCCGGACAGTTCCTTTGCCGCCCTGTGTCTTATTTTGACTACAGGAAATAACCCAGGCATCGTTTTCGTTGCCAAAACGCAGAATCTCCCGATTTTTCAGAAGGCCCAGACGGGGTTGGATTTTCACTCGAAACTGAATGGTGAGCGGTTCATTGAGGGCGACACCCTTCGGTAAATCTATATCCAATTGCTGGCCCTTTTGGAAAACGAGCCCGCCACCCGCGTAGCCGGGAGCACGTCTCGGAGTGGGAATATCGGAATCTGAAAAGAGAGACGCTTCCTGCGCTTCTGTGCCCGATCCAACCAGTGTGGCTCCGCCTGACTCGTCGAAGGTAAAAGCAATGTTGGGCGGGGTACTCGTTATCTGCTCCGGATTTCCGGGGAGCTTCAAAGTAAATTGATCTCCGGCATAGGGAATTGGTTGCAGGCTGCTTCTGGTCCGAGAATCCGCCCGCAGGGAGATTCCCTCACGAACCAACATAGTAATTGCGTTCCCGCTGGAGCGACTGGCCTCGACCTCACCCTCCATCACGTGCAATTCCGAGTTGCCGTCCTGATCAACAGAGACGCCAAAGCGAGTTCCGATATCAACGATATTAAGTCTGGGAGTATTCACTGCAAAACCGGAAGCTTGCGGTGGCACATCCGCAGTCAGCTTTCCATATTCAAGAAAAGCCCGGTTTGAAGTTTGCAAGCTGATTGCTGAAGGTCCTTCAAGAACCACCTGAGCACCCGAATTAAAGCCAATTTCAGCGATACCCGATTTTAGCTTTAGCAAACCATGCTCTACCCAACCATGATCATTGGGGCCTGATTCCCACACAGCATCGTTTCCAGACTGAATCTCAGCGATAAATGTTTCCGCAATCGCATTCTGAGATCCCCAATTCGGACGCCGCATCTGCAGATTGGGGAAAATAATTGTCTGCAGGAAAAACATGATGGCAATCGAAGCTGCTGCCGCTATCGCACCGGCTCGAACCAAGTCCGGCCAACGCAAGGGGCGCGCACCTTCGCGCTCTTCGATAATTTCGGTTAGGACCGATTTGGAAAAATCCCGATCCTGATTTTTGCTTTCCTCTGCTCCTTCAGAAGCAAGCCGTGCCATTACTCCCTGACGGAATTCCTCTGGCCGCTGCAATTGTTTTGGTCCGCTGAGTAAAACTCCCAAAACGGCATCCATTTCCTTCTGCGAAAGGACTTCTTCCAGTTTTTCGGGGCTCTGCCGCAATACTTCCTCAAATGAGCGCTCGGCAGCCCGGCTCATTTCCCCGTTCAGGTATCTTTCTGTATCCTCGTTCTTCACTTTTCTACACAATTGAGAGATTCAGGGTTTTACCGAGTCAAAATCCAACTTGTTTTCAATGCAGTTGCGCAAAGTGGTGCGAATCCTGGAAAGATTAGTCCGGACCCAGGCATCACTTTGGCGGAAAATTTTTGAAATCTCACGCGAGCTTTCCGACAGGGTGTAGCGGTGTCGAAGAAGCTCCATCTGGCGTTCCGGGAGCTTCTCCAGGCACTCCTCCAGATAAGCCACAATCGGAGATTCTGCAGTGAGGTGTCCGCGTCCGGCTCTTTGCATCAGGCAATGATCGAGAAATTTCTCCTGATTCTTCTTCGTCCGTTGGTGTCGCAGGGTTTCTTTGCGAACGAGATTGTAGGCGATGGCGCGCAGCCATTTACCAAAATTTGTCCCGGCCTGGAAATCGAGGATATGGCGGTGCGCAAAAACAAAGGTCTCATGCGCGATTTCATCGATAAGATGAGGGATCGGCAACTTCATTGCAACGAATGCGCGCAGAGCCGAGCCGTGGAGGTTTATTAACTCCTCAAAGGCTGACAGATCGCCCTTCTGAACACGGCGAACTAAACTGTCTTCGGACTCATCCATTCACCTTGGTATATCAAAAGGGAATGGAGATGTAACAAACGAAACGAAAAAAATTAGTTCAGGTAGATGAAGTCTTTGGCATTGAACAACACATGCGCAACATCCGCCCAGGCTCTCTCATCCAGTTTGCCATATTCACCCGCCTGTTGATCGAGAAATGTTTTGAGCTTCGTGACCTCGGAAGATTCGGGTTTCCTTCCGATGGCCTTCTCATACATCGCTAAGATCTGTTCTTCAGGGGTGCCGTGGGCGGCTTGTATTTCTTCCTTCGCCCAGACCTTTGATTGCTCGATCACAAAGGGATCGTTCATCAA
>JAHDCN010000002.1:0-9330 GCA_020629815.1 Verrucomicrobiota bacterium | reverse complement strand
GATGCGGAACAGTTTCCGGGACGCCATCCAATTCAGAAATTGCGCTTCGGCGAATCTGCCTTCGCCTTTCGTCGCCGACTGCCATGCCTTCGCCCAGGCCGTGTCCAGATTAGCTGCGACCGCCTCTGGCGATTCACCACCCTGCCCGACAGCTACCCGAACAAACGGATGAACCGAACCCACGGGACGCACCGGCTCCTCACTCCATCGAATTTCCGCTACATCCACTTTCGCTCCGCTTTTATCGACAAACTCTACGAAGGCATTGTGGCCTACGTATTTTGAAAGATTTCCCTCAAAGGCAAACCAGTGATATTCACCGTCGGAATTCAACTTTGAATGTATGGTCCCCCGAAACAGTAAGGCATTGAACTTTGCCATGTAGTAGTTATCCATGACTACCCGGGAAAACAGGTCTTTTGACCGGGCTTTGACGTACAAATGGGCTGACGGGATTTCAAAGGTCGGGGTGCGCAAAACGCCGGCCTGCTTGTCGCCCAGGCTGCTGCTGCTGAAGACACCGGGTGGGACAAACGGTCGACCCGTTTCAAAGCCGGGGCGAATCCCTTTGAACGGAGAGCTGAAAGCAAAGCCAGAGGTAGACCATTGGTCATCCAGAGGTAAAAGCGGCTGGGTCCTGGCCTCAAAGTCATTTTGCTTTTCATCTGTGCGTTGAATATTAACCAGCGCTTTCGGAGCCACTGCAGGGTCCTCGAAGACCGAGCGGAGAAATCCCTCTGGTTTCCTCTGATCATCAATATTCGTACAAAAGGCGGTAACCCAGGAATTCAGTAACTCCGCGTCGAGTTGTTTCTCCTTTGCTACTCGCGTGATTATCTCAGTTGGAGGTAGTGGAAGGGAATCAGTATCTGCCGCTGCAGTATCAGCGAAGGCTATGCGGGCTACCGCAATGTGACCCCAACCACCGGTATGGTTATCAACGATTCGTATTTCAGCCTTCTTGCCGAGGAACTCAACTACGCTCCAACTGGCAGGCTTGAATTGATCATTGTTTTCGCCACTAGCGGTAAGAGCCATCCTGCCGTCTACCCACAGCTCGATTGCTGTCGTCTTGTGACTGCCTCCAGAGATCGCAAAATTGATGAAAGGTTTCTCTACAGTAAACGACCGTGATGTAATCGTTCCTCTGGCCCCGTCTTCTCCCGTCGAAAAGGAATTGGCAAAGCCCTTGCCGAAATCTCCTGTTACCTTTTGATTGCCGACGCCTCCATTTGAAGGCGCCTTACCAAAGGCTTTTCCACTAACGTTCCACTGATCAAAGTTACCGGCATCAAAGTTATCGAATGTTACCTCCCAGGGGTTGCCAGCGGGTTTAGTCTGCTTGTGCTGTTGCAAGACTTCAAGGGCTGCGAGGAAGTACGGTCCCGGATTTGCCGAGCGCCAACTTGCATCGGTAGTTTTGCTGAACTCATTTGCGATTTGAGAGGATAACTCTGTTAATTCGGTGGCAATTCGTTCCCTCTCACGACCCGGGTCCATTGGATGTTCGACCCGACAGCTGCTCTGTAGGTAAGCAGTCAGCGCGTAGTAGTCGGCGGTGGAAATGGCATCAAATTTGTGATCGTGACAGCGGGCGCAGGAGATGGTCAGACCGAGGAAACTTTTTCCAAACACATCGATCTGGTTGTCCATATGGTCGGCCTCGTTCTGCTTCACATCAGTCGGGGCGTGAGTGGCCTCGTGAAAATACCAGAAACCCGTGCCAAGAATCGACTCATTGAACTGCTCTTCCGGGTTGCGTCGGGGCTCAGCAAGCAAATCACCGGCAACATGTTCCGTGATGAACTGGTCATATGGCAGATCCGCATTGTAGGCCCGGATCAGGTAGTCGCGGTATTCAAAAGCAAAATCCAAAGGGTAATCGAACTCATGGCCGTAGGTTTCGGCGTAGCGAACTAAGTCCATCCAGTGGCGCGCCCATTTTTCGCCGAAGTGAGGTGAATCCAGCAACTCATCGACCACCTTTGCTTTGGCTTTAGGTGTTTCATCAGCCAGAAAGGTGGCAATCTGTTCAGGGCTGGGTGGCAATCCAACCAGGTCAAAATAGGCGCGACGTAACCAACTCCGCTTATCAGTGGGTTCGGCCGGTTCTAGTCCTGCTGCTTCGACTTTCGCCAGAATGAACGCGTCGATCGGCGATTTCACCTGTTCCTTGTGTTTCACGGTTGGTGGCTTCGGGTTTTCAACCGGTCTCCAGCTCCAATGTTCCTCGTAGCGTTTTTGCAGATCGAAAACGTCCTTTTTCGCACCTGCATTCCGATCCGGAACCGGCTCATCAGGCCAGGCTGCTCCGTCAGCGACCCATTTCTCGAAGTCCGCAACGACAGCTGCATCGACTGGACCCTTTGGAGGCATTTGCAGGTCCGGTGTCTCGTATCGAATTGTCTGAATCAGCAAAGATGCATCCGGGTTGCCGGGTACAATAGCAGCTCCGGTGTCACCACCTGTCAAAATGTGCTGGAGGTGATCGACTTGCAGATGACCTTTTAGCTTTCTCGCTCCGGCACTATGGCAGCCATAACACTTTTCCGCCAAAACAGGACGAATTTTCTTTTCGAAAAAGTCGAGTTGTTCCGGAGAAAATTCTGCCGCTACACCAATCCCGGAAACAGAAAGGATAACCGCGAGAAAATGAGGCGAAAGCTTCATGAAAACCGTTCCCACCATTCCGCAAATTCTCAATGGCGTAAATGGGTGGGAATCCAACTTCGAGTTGCCACTTTCTCTCTTGTCTCTGAACCTTTGGACACAATGCGTTTTTTGCTTACCTTCGCAGCGTGAACTACCAAGAGGCAATCGACTGGCTGTACGGGACCCAACTTTTCGGGATCAAGCTCGGGCTCGAAAATGTGTCCCGCCTTTTGATGGAATCCGAGGTGCCCGGAGGCTTGCAGGGGAAAAAGATTATTCATGTTGCCGGAACCAACGGCAAAGGTTCGGTCTGTGCCTTTGCGGAAAAGATATTGCGGGATGCTGGCTTCTCTACAGGTCTGTTCACCTCACCACACCTGATAAGTTTTCAGGAGCGCATTCGCATCAGCGGCGATCAGGTTTCGGAAGCGGAAATCGTCGAGGGACTGGAGCGAATTCGATCATTGGTTTCAGACTGGGACCCTCATCCGACTTTCTTTGAAATTACCTTTGTGCTGGCGATGCGGATCTTCTGCGATCGGGATTGTGAGCGCATCATTCTGGAAACCGGGATGGGAGGCAGATTGGACGCGACCAATGCCATACCGGCGGATGTCAGCGTAATCACTCCAGTTTCTCTCGACCATTCCGAGTGGCTCGGTGAAACCATTCGCGATATTGCCGGGGAAAAAGCCGGTATCATCAAAGCGGATACACCACTCATTGTCGGCAGCCTGCATCCCGACGCCCGCGATGTGATCGGGCGACGAGCGCTCACGATGAATGTCCCGTTTATCGAAGCTCATCCGGTTCCGGAAGAGTGGCAGATTGGGTTGGCGGGACAACACCAGCGGGAAAATGCATCGATGGCAGTGGAGGCTGCCTGTCGGGTCGATGATCCGGATGAGGCAAAGCTGACGCGCGATGGTATTCGCGATTCTCTGGCGACGACCGTATGGCCGGGGAGATTTCAGTTTCTCAAAGAAAATTTGGTTCTCGACGGTGCACACAATCCGGATGCAGCGGCAACACTTGCGGCAACGTGGAAACAGGAATTTGGAGACCAAAAGGCCAAGCTGATTTTTGGTGCAGCCCTAAATAAAGACGTTTCAGGGATTTTCCGGCATCTTGCCGAGATCGCCGAGGCAGTAATGTTTGTGCCAATTCAATCGGAGCGGCGAATGACGGGCGAGGAAATGGAGAAGTTTTGGATCGAGGCTGGTGGTGATGCCACAGTTGCTCATACAGATGATCTACTGACAGCGATTGAAACTTCCGCTGCCATTCCCGGCCCAACGCTAATCGCCGGTTCTCTGTTTCTGGTAGGCGAGGCTTTGAGCCTTTTCGAAGATGGCAGAACATTTGAAGTGAGCCAGCAGTGACGCTACGCTGCTGTTGTGATCTATCTCGACAACAACGCCACGACGCGTCTCGACCCAAAGGTTCGAGATGCGATGCTGCCCTGGCTGGATGAACTTTGGGGAAATCCCTCGGCAGGGTATCGATTCGGCCGACAGGCTCGGAATGCCATCGCAGAGTCACGCGAAAAAGTGGCAGCCTTGATCGGGGCAAATCCTTCTGAGATCATTTTTACTTCCGGAGGCACGGAATCGAACAACACGATTATTCAGTCCGCGCTGGCGAGCTTTCCGGATCAGGTGGGTATTCTAACCAGCACGGTTGAGCATAGCGCGGTAGAGGAAGTAGCCAAAGCGTACGACCAAACAGGGTACAGTCATCGACCTAACCCTGTTGACTCCGAAGGTCATCTCGATCTGGCGCAGTGGGAATCGAATGTGGCAGCGGGAGACCTCGCGATTGCCAGCTTGATCTGGGCGAATAATGAAACTGGCGTTTTGTCTCCAATTGAAGAGGCTGCAGCGATCGCAGAGAAGCACGACGTGTTTTTTCACACCGATGCGGTGCAGGCAGTAGGGAAGATTCCTGTTTCTGTCGCGGAGCTTCCGATTCATGCGCTGTCTTTATCTGCTCACAAGTTTCACGGGCCCAAAGGAATCGGGGCTCTCTATGTGAATCGAAACACTCGATATACGCCTTTGATCCTAGGTGGTGGCCAGGAGGAGAATCGTCGTTCCGGAACGGAGAATGTCGCGGGGATTGTCGGCCTGGGTGTCGCGGCTGAGTTGGCCCAATCCCGATTGCAGGAACAGGAAAATATTGCCCGGCTACGTGATCAATTCGAGGCAGAGGTAGTGAACCGTGTTGATGGAGTGAAGATCAATGGCGACCCGTTCGCCCGAATTCCCAACACCAGTAACTTGTATTTTCCCGGTGTGGATGGGGAAGGTTTGCTGATTCTGCTCGATGAAGCGGGAGTGTGCTGTTCGCCCGGCTCAGCGTGCAGCACAGGTTCGGTGCAGCCCAGTCGCATCGTCAAAGCAATGGGTCATTCCTCGGAACGGGCTCGCAGTTCGGTTCGCTTCTCGATATCAAGATTTACGACAAGCGATGAAATCGAAGAAGCAGTCGATTCGATCGTATCTGCTGTCGGAAAATTGCGGATTACGATGCCTTCCGGCGGAGGGGTCATTTCGAGCTCGGCCTCGTAATCACTTGCCTATCTGATCTTCCCTTCGTATGACAAAGCTATGTCACCCGAAGAAAAAGCAAAGGATCTGGGAATCGATTTATCACCTCAAGAAGCAGGGTATCTCAATCTCTGTATTCGCAGCGGAAATCAACTCATCACCTCTGGGCACGTTTCAGATATCAAAGGAATTCTGGGCAAAGACTTATCTGTTGAAGAGGGATATCAGGCCGCCCGTGAATGCGCGGACAAGATTTTGCGCTCCGTGCACAATGAACATGGCACGATCAATGGCCTACGAGTGATTAAGCTGCTCGGCATGGTCTATTCGGATCAGGGATTTACCGATCAGCATTTGGTGATCAATGGTGCCTCTGACCTGTTTCACGAATTGTATGGCAAAGATGGGGACGGATATCACGCTCGCAGCGCAGTTGGATTTGCGGCTCTTCCGACCGGTGTGGCGGTCGAGGTCGAAGCGGTTTTTGAGATCAAAGAATAAGTCCCTGCGGAAACCGAGTTCGTCGATATGAAGGTGATCGTGATTGGAATCTTGATTGGGGTGCTTGCCGGAATCTTGGCAGGACTCTGCGGGGTCGGCGGCGGTATCGTCATGGTCCCTGCCTTCGTTTACTTCCTGGGAATGGAACAGAAGCAGGCGATCGCGACTTCGATGGCGGTGATTGCGCCGACCGCAGCCATGGCAATCTTTCGATTTACCGGTGCCGGGTTGGTTGATTGGAAGATTTTCTGGCCGACTGCGATCGGTGCGGTAGTCGCGGCTGTGTTTGCCACCAGCTGGGTGAAACAGTTTGAGAATCTGACGCTGACCCGGATTTTTGCGGTCGTTATGATCCTGGTTGGGGTCAGTATGTTGTTCAAAAAGGCGTGACCCTTTTTTGCGAAAACGGCTTGCAATCGCTCCTGCGTAACGCAATTGTTAATCTCCCATTCATTTGGGGGGGGAATAACAGCCTCACCTTATCCGGTTTCCGGTGCGGGTGGGGCTGTACTACTTTTAGGGTTTGCTGCTCTTACTGATAGCGGGAGGTGCACTTGGTATTCAGCTCGCACATTTTCCTTTTCTATTTTCTGCCGCTGGCTCTGTGTTGCTACTACATCAGCCCACAGCGGCTTCGACCGCTGGTGCTCACATTGTTGAGCTATGTTTTCTACGGTTGGTGGAACCCGTGGTTCACGCTTTTGATGCTGGGATCGACCGTGGTCGATTATGGCTGTGGAAAATTGATCTCAGCCAACCCGGATAGCCCGGGGAAACGCAAAGCCGGGTTGTGGATTTCCATTGTCACGAACCTCTCGCTACTTGGGTTTTTCAAGTATGCGATCTTCTTCGCCACCAATGCTGGAACCTTGATGGGCTGGTTCGGTTTTGCGGAAGTCGATCCTCCGGAATTTCTCATGAAGGTGATTTTGCCGGTTGGTATTTCTTTTTACACCTTTCAATCGATGAGCTATTCGATCGATTTGTATCGGGGTGATGCAAAGCCGGCTCGCAACTTCGTTGATTTTGCCTGCTACGTTTCGTTGTTTCCTCAACTGGTGGCCGGTCCGATCGTTCGCTATTCCAGCATTGCCGGGCAACTTCGCCACCGCGAGCACTCTGTCTCCGAGTTCGTCGCGGGTTTTACGCGATTCAATTACGGCTTTGCCAAAAAGATTATTCTGGCGAATCCGGTCGGAGGAATTGCTGATGCGTGTTTCGGAGCAGGGGAGGCATCGCTGAATCCTCTGATGGCCTGGATTGGTGTGATTGCTTATGCCTTTCAAATCTACTTTGATTTCTCAGCCTACTCCGATATGGCGCTGGGGTTGGGTCGGATGTTCGGGTTTCGTTTCCCGGAGAATTTCCGATCCCCATATCGTTCTAAAAGCCTCACTGAATTCTGGCGCCGCTGGCACATTTCCCTGTCCAGCTTTCTGAGGGATTACCTTTACATCCCGCTCGGGGGAAACAGAAAAGGAAAGGTCAGAACCTATATCAATCTGCTGCTGGTGATGGTGATCGGTGGTTTTTGGCATGGAGCGCAGTGGACCTTCCTGATCTGGGGCATCATTCATGGAGGTGTGCTGGCAATCGAGCGTGCCTTCGGCGGGCAGAAGGCGACGACGGCTCTACCGGGTTTTCTTCGAATGGGAATCACTTTTCTGATCGTGCTCATCGCCTGGGTTTTCTTTCGCGCGGAAAACCTCAGCGCTGCTATTCAGTATCTTCAGGCGATGGTCGGCTATACTGAGACGGCTGCGACAGCAGAACTCTTGCAGACGACAGAACTACGCCGGGCGAATCTTTTCTATCTCGGCCTCGCTGCCATCGTGACCTGGGCTTGTCCGAACTCCGGTCGGTTTCTTTCCCAATTGAACCTGGCGAAAATTCTAGGTGGCCTTGTCCTGCTTTTTCTAGCGGAGCGTATGATGTCGATTCAGGGGCACAACCCGTTCCTTTATTTTCAATTTTAAAGCGGATTGCCGGTTGTGATCCGGGCAACTCAGGTAATCTTTCCAGCGACTAAAAACGAATCATGACGAAACCGGATATTCGCCCCGACTGCCCAAATTTTTCTTCCGGACCCTGCGCTAAGCGCCCCGGTTGGTCTCCCAGCGTTTTGAGCGATGCTGTCACTGGACGGTCCCACCGATCCAAACCGGGAAAGGCAAAGCTGAAGGCTGTAATCGACGAGACCAGGGAATTGCTTGGTATTCCGGATGATTATCTCTGCGGAATCGTGCCCGCCTCTGATACTGGTGCGATCGAGATGGTTCTTTGGTCGATGCTGGGTGCGCGCGGAGTGGATATGTTTGCATGGGAAAGCTTTGGCAAAGCGTGGATCACTGACGTCGAAAAGGAACTGAAGCTCGACGACTGCCGTTCGATGATTGCGGAGTATGGAGAACTCCCCGATTTTTCTCAGGCCGACTTTGATCGCGATGTGGTGCTGACCTGGAACGGAACCACTGCCGGCGTCAAAGTTCCCAATGGCGACTTCATCCCATCTGATCGGGAGGGGCTGGTAATTGCCGACTCGACTTCCGCAGTTTTTGCCATGGAAATGCCCTGGGAGAAACTGGATGTGGTAACCTGGTCGTGGCAGAAGGTGATGGGTGGTGAAGCTGCTCACGGGATGCTGGTGTTAAGTCCGCGTGCGGTTGCCCGTCTGGAGAGCTTCACACCTGATCGTCCTCTGCCGAAAATCTTTCGCCTGACCAAAAATGGCAAGCTGATCAGTGGAATCTTTGAGGGTTCTACGATCAACACTCCATCCATGCTTGCCGTGGAGGATGCCCTCGATGGATTGCAGTGGGCACGTGAAATCGGTGGCTTGCCTGCGCTGATTCAGCGTTCGGAAAACAATCTGAAAGCAATTGAAACCTGGGCAGGTGAAACCGATTGGATTGATTTTCTCGCCAGCGAACCGGAGACCCGGTCGAATACTTCGATCTGTCTGAAAATTGTAGATTCCTGGTATCAATCACTGAGCGCTGAAGAGCAATCTGCGAAGGCGAAGGAGCTGGTTGCCCTGTTGGATGCCGAAGGCGTAGCATACGATATGGGTTCCTATCGTGATGCTCCTCCGGGTATGCGAATTTGGGGTGGCGCTACAGTGGAGACTTCTGATATCGAGGCTCTTTTGCCCTGGTTAGACTGGGCATTCGCCGAAATCAAAGGCTCTGCTTGATCTTATTGATTGCGAATTCACCGAATCTACGCAAACTCCATCCATGGCTAAGGGATTTGAAATCGAAGGAACGCTGCACCTGATCGAGGAGATTCAGACGTTTCAAAGCGGATTTACCAAACGGGAATTCGTCGTGGAAACGAAGGATGGCAACTACTCGCAGATGATCAAGTTCGAGTTGATCAAAGAGCGCACCAACTTGACCGACAACTTTCAGCTGGGAGATCCGGTGAAGGTATTTTTCGATATTCGCGGCAACGAATACAACGGTCGCTACTACGTGAATTTGAATGCCTGGAAAGTGGAAGGCTCCGGTGGTGGTGCCTCACCTGACTCGGGCGGCGCTCCCCCTGATGCGTTTCTGCAGGATGAGTCTCCAAACAAAGCTCCAGCCGCGGGTGACGAGGAAGACGAAATTCCGTTCTAGGAAAAGGC
>JAHDCN010000181.1 GCA_020629815.1 Verrucomicrobiota bacterium | reverse complement strand
CGGGAAGAGCGAAGCCTTTTTCCTGCAATTCCTTGATCGCTGCCTTCAGTTGAGGAATCGAAGCAGAGATATTTGGCAGTTTAATGATGTTCGCTTCGGGGGTCTTTGCCAGATCACCGAGTTCAGCCAGGGCATCGTGAGCGCGCTGATCTTCAGGAAGCAATTCAGACAGATTGGCCAGAATCCGACCGGCGAGAGAAATGTCGCGTGTCTCTACGTTAACACCGGCGGATTTCGCAAAGGATTGAACCACAGGTAGAAACGCATACGTGGCGAGGGCGGGAGCTTCGTCAGTTTTGGTGTAAATGATGGTAGGATCGGCCATGGTTCTGTCGTCTTTTTTCAGTGAAATTTTGCAAAGCGATAAGCCAAGAAAAGGGAATGTCAAAAATAGGGATCAGGGTTCTGCCTGAGTCGCAATTCTCTTATCGATAGCAACACCTTCCCCTCACTTCGCAGGATCGCGAAGACAAGGCTAGTCAGGATTGCACTCAAGCCTAGCTGAGGATGTCCCGAACGGCGTGACCATGGACATCCGTTAAGCGAAAACGCCGCCCCTGATGCAGGTAGGTGAGCCGCTCATGATCGATTCCCGCCAAGTGCAAAATCGTCGCCTGGATATCATGCACCGAAACCGGATTCTCAGTCACGTTATAAGAGAATTCATCGGTGGCGCCGTAGGACATTCCCGGTTTGATACCAGCGCCCGCCATCCACATGGTGAAACAGCGGGGATGATGATCCCGACCGTAGCTGGTCTCTGTGAGTTTGCCCTGACTGTAAACCGTACGACCAAACTCACCGCCCCAGATCACAAGTGTATCTTCCAGCAAGCCCCGTTCTTTCAAATCAGCTAATAGCCCGGCGGTTGCCTGATCGGTTTCCTGACAGCGCAGGCCGAGCTGCTCTGGAAGACGATTGTGTTGATCCCAACCAGTGTGATAAAGCTGTATGAAGCGGACGTCACGCTCTGCCAGACGCCGGGCCAACAGGCAATTCGCCGCATACGATCCCGGCTTCCGGGCATCCTCACCGTAACGCTCAAAGGTGGATTCAGGTTCGTCAGAAAGGTCGGTTACATCGGGAACCGACATCTGCATACGGTAGGCCATCTCGTACTGCGAAATTCGGGTTTCGATTTCCGGATCACCGGTTTTTTTCTGATAGAGACGGTTCATCGCCGAGATACCGTCGAGCAATCCTCGATTACTTTCTCTCGGTGCACCGCCCGGATCTTTCAGATACAAAACTGCATCTCCACCGGATCGCAATCGGACTCCCTGATGGGAGGTGGGCAAAAATCCACTGCCCCATAGACGGGAATAGATCGGCTGAGCCTGGTTAAAATTGCCGTTGGAAACCAGAACCACAAATGCCGGCAGGTTTTCGTTTTCCGAACCGATACCATAGCTGAACCAGGACCCCATGGATGGACGCCCCGGCTGCTCATGACCGGTCTGCAAGTAAGTAATACCCGGATCGTGATTAATCGCGTTCGTGTAAACCGACTTGATGAAACAAACATCATCGACCTGTTTCGCCAGATGCGGCATGAGTTCGCTTACCCAGGCGCCGCTGTTGCCATGCTGTTGAAAATTAAAAATGGAATTGGCTAGAGGGAATGAAGACTGTTTGGCAGTCATCCCTGTGAGCCGCTGACCATTGCGGATTGAATCCGGTAATTCCTTGCCACGGATTTTTGCCAACTCCGGCTTGTAATCGAATAGATCAATCTGGGAGGGACCGCCGCTTTGAAACATGTAGATCACCCGCTTTGCTTTCGGTGCCAAATGCAATCCACCGTGCTCCGGGTTCAGGATCGGCACCTTTTGGTCGGCACCCATCAACTGCCCCAACCCCAACGCCCCAATAGAGACTCGCCCTGCCGAATGGAAAAACTGCCGTCGACTTTTTTGATGAAGAAAATGACCGAGTTCGTTCATGTTGAGAATTAGTGACGGGTTACTGTTTCGCTGAGATTGAAAAGAAGTCGATTGACCATGGTCAAGCCATAGAGACGTGTCTGATCCATATCGGGACTCTCTGGATATCGCCCCACCTTGAGCAAGGCTGCCGCAGTCGGCTCGGCAGACTTTTTCTTCTCGTCCGATAAGGTCTGCAGGAGAATTTCAGTTTCTTCGGCAGTGACTGGACGTTGAACTACACGCAAGAATGCTTCGCTGACCAATTGCTCATCCGTCCAGTTCGGATTCGCTTCCAGCAGTTGCTGTGCTAATGCCCTTGAGGCTTCTACGAAGGTTTTCCCATTCAAAACAGCAAGCGCTTGCAAAGGCGTATTGGTCGATTCGCGGGTGACCGTACAAACCTCCCGGCTCGGAGCATCGAATACCGCCATCAGAGCCGGAGGAGCGGCCCGTTTCCAAAATGTGTAGATACTTCGGCGATAAATTTCTTTCCCCTCAGACACTTTGTAAGCCATTGCGAAGTTTGGTCGCAAAGTGAGTTCTTCCCAGATTCCCGGAGGTTGGTAAGGATTCACTCCCGGGCCACCGACCTTTCGGTTGAGCATTCCGCCGACGGCCAGTGACTGGTCGCGAACCTGTTCTGCCGAAAGCCGCAACCTCGGACCTCTAGCAAGAAGCCGATTGTCAGGATCTTCCTTTTCATATCCTTCTCTCGCGAATGAAGACTGCCGATAGGTATACGATTCAGTGATGAGCTTGATCATATGTTGGACGTCCCAACCAGACTCGATAAACTCCACTGCCAGCCAATCCAATAGCGCTGGATGACTCGGCCATTCGCCCTGAGATCCGAAGTCCTCCATTGTTTTGACAATACCGACCCCGAAGAAACTCGCCCACAACTGATTGACGGCAACCCGTGCCGTCAGTGGATTTTTCCGGTCCGTCATCCACTGAACAAACCCCAGTCGATTCTGCGGCAGGTCTTCGGAAAAAGATGGCAGCGCTTCCGGCACATTTGGTTTCAGCTCGGGCCCAACCGGATTGTCGTAGACACCTCGATCCAGCACCTTGGTCGGCCGGGGAACCGCCATTTCCTCCATCACCATAACAGGCGGCACCTGAGCATTGAGCTTCTCCCGAGACTTGATCAAATCGCGCAACTGCTTCTCCCTGTCGGAGTCGTTGTCGGCGTAAAATGCCAGAGCAAGGTTCTCGCGATCCGCTTCCGTGCGTTTGTTGTCCGGCTTTTTCACCAAATCAAAAATATCGTTTTTTGCCGCGGTAACCTCGGGTGACTTTGAGGCGGAAAAGCGCAGTCGGCCATAGGAGTGATCCTTCCAGCGAGCAGAATGCGTCAGCTTCACTTCCAGCTCCCAGGCTCCTGAGAACCCAAACAATTCTTCTGATTCAGCGATCAAGTATTGATCCTTCGTTTTTGGCAAATAAATGCCCCAGCCCACCTTTGGATCTTTGAGAAGATTTTCGACCGGGTATCCACTCTGGGAATGGCTTGCCGTGAACCGGGGAATACTAATCGATTTGGATTCCTGCCCCTGGATGGCTCTTGCCTCAAATGTGGAAAGAACCACATTTCCATTCCCTACCCTGCCCGGACCATTGCTGCCCAAAGATTCGTGCGTCAGCGCATCCATTTTGATACTGCGCCAGCCTTCCCCACTCATAGGAATTCGAATCGTGTAGACTTCCTGTTGTCTTGGAACCGGCCCCTCAACAATCCAAGACTGATCTCCCAAGTCGCGGAATGTCGCGCCCGAAGTCGCCTCCGCTTTGCTGATTGAAATTTTTTGCCATCCCTCCTTTTTGCCCATGGTGCGGCACCACTCTTCGAAGGTATTTTTGCTACCCCCTTGATCACTGAACAATGGATTCAATAGCTCGGAAACCTGCCCGTTCAGCTTCTCCAACTCCTCACTTTGCAACACAGTTGGCGCCATGATGTAGGGCTCCGCAATGGCACCGAGCGGACTACCTACTCTCCCTCCGCTGGCATTTCCACCCTCCGGCACATTATTGAAAAACGCATACATCCGGAAGTAGTCCTCCTGGGAAATGGAGTCATACTTATGGTCGTGGCACTTTGCGCATTCCATCGTGAGACCGAGAAGACTGGAGCCGATCGTATTGACCCGATCAGAGACATACTGAACCCGATATTCCTCACCAATGATTCCGCCCTCGATGGTGATTGGATGATTCCGGTTGTAACCAGTAGCGACCTTTTGCTCCAGAGTCGCATCTGGTAACAGATCACCCGCAATCTGATCGATCAAAAATTGGTCATACGGCTTGTTCTCTTTGTATGCGTCGATCACCCAATCCCTCCAGCGCCACATGATCCGCGGAGTATCGTACTGGTAACCCGTTGTGTCCGCGTAACGGGCCCGGTCCAGCCAGGAAACGGCTAGATGTTCTGCATGGTGAACGGAATCCAGAAACCCATCGACAATATCAGGCAGCGCATCAGCCCCTTCTTTCTGCACTTTGTCGATCAAGGCTTTTTCGGGCGGCAATCCCGTGAGATCAAAACTGATTCGACGAAGTAATGTCAGATCGTCAGCAGCAGGCGCCGGAGTCCAGCTCTTTTCACTCAGCTCACGTTGAATGAAATGATCGATTGAGTTCCGCACCTGCTCCGGCCAAATCGCTTTCGGCACGGTTGGTCGCTGGATTTCGGTAAAGCTCCAATGCGTTTCGTAGGGAGCACCTTCCCGTATCCACTGCTCAATTTTGGCGACCTCCGCTTTGGTCATACGCGGAAGATTCGCATCTTCCGGCGGCATCATATCGTTCGAATCATCTGTCGTGATTCGGTAAAACACCTCGCTCGCGTCCGGATCTCCGGGCTTAATCTGGTGAAACCCGTCATCGCCTTCCAGAGCAGCATAGGCACCCTCCGGAGTGTCCAGCCTCAGCCCTGCTTCGCGCGTGTTCGCATCCGGCCCGTGACAGGCAAAGCAACGGTCTGAAAGAATCGGACGAATATCACGATTATAGGAAAGTTTTTCCGATGAATCCGCTTGTGATGGGCTTACCCGGTTGGGAGC
Organism: Verrucomicrobiota bacterium; assembly: GCA_020629815.1. GTDB lineage: Bacteria > Verrucomicrobiota > Verrucomicrobiia > Verrucomicrobiales > DEV007 > Arctic95D-9. Next base: position 988 of record JAHDCN010000181.1, on the reverse strand, counting down.
GCGGTTCTGAGAACCGATACTGGCCAAAGTTGCCATCGTTTGCTCGTATCTCTCTTCTCTTGTTGAGTCATCAGTTGTCGATTGCCCGGAACTTGCCTCCGCAGTTTGAGGGTTGGGCTGCTCTTTCGAAACGAGGCGGATCACTCCGTATCCCAACAGCAGAACAGCAAAGATGGCGGCAATCCGCATGGCTACAGTCGCGAACACTGGCTTCCGACGGGAAACGGTGCGACTGGGGTTCTGAATCCTGCTCATCTCACCAACTTGCTGGTGGATCGTCACCTGATCATAAAAACGGCGGCGATTCTCCGCATCTTCCAAAAGCCACGTCTCCAAACATTCCCGATCCGAATCAGAGATCGATTCTGACAGGAAACTCTCTATGATTTTTTCGACATCTTTATTCGAATTCATTTTCCCTTATTCGACGAACGGTTCAAATTGGTGGCCAGAGCAGCCCGGGCCCGATGAAGAATTTGATAGACCGCGTTTTCTTTCATACCCAGAGTCTCAGCAATCTCTCTGGCTGATTTCTCTTCGAAATAGAACCACTCGATCACCTGTCTCTGTCTATCATTGAGCCCCTTGATGCAGTGCTCCAGCGAGTCACCATAGCGGTGGGTTAGCGAATGCTCCGTCATTTCATCCGCGATGATGTGAGTCAGCTCTGTGCCAAAAACCAACCGACTTCTCGATTTGGATTTCCGAAACGACATCACCTGAAAGAACGCCGTCTTCGCGGCCCACGCGAAAAAATTGGTGCCTTCTTCGAACACCTCTCTCTTTCGCCACAGGACACGATTCGTTTCCTGAAGGATATCGTCGCTATCCGAAGATGAACCGCACATGGAGAAAATCTGAGCTTTCAGACGAATCTGAACCGACTCGATCAATCGCTCGTAATCCTCGGGGGAAGCTTCACCCTTCGAGGGCTCTTCCTCAAAATCATCGCTTTTTTTCGCTAGATGCACACAGATACATAGCGGCT
>JAHDCN010000180.1 GCA_020629815.1 Verrucomicrobiota bacterium | reverse complement strand
ACTTGGTGTAGTGTGCTAAATCCATGGGCTGAAGCGGCGTATCGTCGCGCTCGGACAGAATAAGAGAATCGCCGAAGTCCCGTGTGATTCCGAGTTGCTCGTAGGTTCGGTTCAGGGGATCCATCCACTCGACAGCGCCGCGCAAATTCGAGGGCAGAGCAGGAAGCATTTTGTCGCTGTATGCCACGACTTTCTTGCCCTCGTAGAGAAGGATATTGAAATAAGTGCCCCGATTCATTTCGGTGAGCATGACGCCGATTTCATTCTTCACCTTGTCGTAGGCAGCCATTCCGCCCTTCTCATCGATCAGCATCAGTTTGGTGGCATCGATGATGAAAACGATCTTATTTCCTCCTCCCGAGATGCCGAAAAAGTTCACATCAGAAGGCTCGGTGGCATCCATAGAGAAACTCAGGCCGCTTCCATTCGGTTGAATGCCGGCCATCATGGTGGTGAGATCAACGTTGTCGGTATCGTCGATCTTCGGAATGCTGAAAGTTGTCCCGGTGACTGAGGTGATCACGTTGACTGCCTGAGCTGCGGCGGCGGTGGGCTTGATGACTTCGTTCGGTTTGGTGATCTTAGTGATCTCCAATTTAGTATCTTTTTCGTGAGGAACAGAAACAATCAGCTGAGGCGGTTGAGGCCGCGGCACGTTGATGACGATCAGGCCGATCAGGAAAAATAAAACAAGGTGAACGATCAGCGCCATCGATACGGCGGAGAGCCGGTCAGATGCGGAGCGGGGTTTCTGCGCGAGAGTGACTTCATCGATCACTGTCAGATTCAACTTGCCGTCATAGGAATCCCACCGCTTTCGAGCCCTGGTTCGGTCAATCACAGGAGGACCGTTTTCTTTGGGGGCCTTCTCTTTCTCGCGACGCTTTTCTTTTCGCTCGCTGGAAACAGAAACCTCCTGATCGACGAGAGCGCCCAGTCCACCGTCTACATTTGAAATCTTCCGGTCGATCGTTGGAGTCGCTGGAGGAGCTGATGATCGCTGTTTTGATTTGGGTTCTGGTTCCTGTTTATTTTCGACAGAGGGCTCTTTTTCTTCTTCGGGTTCTTCGTCTCGAACAGGAGCTTTCTCCTCCTCAAGAATTCCCAAAGGCTCAACGGCATCCGCTCCCTTTGTTAAAAGAGTATGTAATCGCAGTTGGTATTCCGGCGGAAGCGGGCTGTCATCCGGGGATTCGCGAACCAGCTTGCGGGCTTCGTCTTTGTCGTCTTTCCGGATAAATCCTTCAATCGCTGAAATCCGCAGCTGCCAGTCTTCCGGAGAAGACTCAAGTGCTTTTAGGATTTCTTCGAGAGTCATGAAAACGAAAGTTTACTTCAGAGTGGTCAGCTGAATGTCTTTGAACTGCACAGTCATCGGCGGACCGGAATGCAATTGCAGCGCCAAAATACCGGACATTTCCCGCTCTGATTCCTGATTGTCGATCACGATAGAAGTGGTTTTGCCATTCAGCTGAACTTCCAGTCGATTGCCTTTGAATTCGATTCGGTAGTCATTCCACTCTCTGTTCTTATAGGTTTCGAGAGCTTTATCGGCGCCACCTTCAAGATCGGTATGAGTCATTTTCCCATCGTTGGCGATCACAGTTTTTTGTCCGCGCTTTGCCAGCATCTTGCGGCCATGTTCGTCGTAGACTGCGCCGAGCCAGGGCGCTTCGGGTTGGCTGATATCCACCTGGTAGCCAACCGCATGACCGGTGTCATCCAGAGACGACCGGACCTGAATCCCGCTGTTGGCTTTCGGGCCGCCTTCGACCCGGAATTTTAAAGTTAAAACGAAATCTGCAATCTCGCCACCCTGCCAGACAAGAAACTGGTTCTTTTTGCAGGGATTTTCCTCGGAGGCAATCGCGGTGATCGCCCCATCCTTGATTGACCAATAGGACATGTTCGGCGCTTTCCAGCCCAACAGCGATTTTCCGTCGAAAAGTGCCTGAGTTTCATCGGCTTGGCCAACTGTGCAAAGAGCAAATGCAGTGAGAGAAAAGCAAAACAAGCGAAGCATACCCAAACGGTCTCCTTTTTCTCAAAGTTGTCCATTACCGTTTTCAGGTGGAAAATGTGACTGATTGGGTGAAATATACGTCTCACCAAAGGAGTATTTATTCCTATGGAATGCTCTCCCGTTACCGTATTTGAAACAACGACTCGTCCCATGTTTCTCTCTTCATTTTATCGAACTTTGATTCTCCTGGCAGTGCTGCTTTTTTCGATCAGCGCCAGTAAGAGTCATGCGCAAATTGACGCTGCCATTCGCTCGGAAGTCAGCAAACAGGGTGGTGCGATTGCCAGCTGGTATAAGCAAAGGGGATACCAACCCGTCTGGTCAGGTGACCGCTTAGGAGGTCTCGCCCAGTTTATTCAGGGCTTGAATGCTCATGGATTGCATCCTGAACTTTTTCAGTTTTCCAAATGGGATCAGACTTGGAGAAACAGCGACCAAAGTCCCGCAGTTCGTGCGCAGATTGATGTGGGCACCACTCACCTCGCTTTGTTTGCCATTCAGTCGGCTGCGTATGGATTTGTGGATCCCACTAAGGTGCACACGAAGTGGCGTGAGGTGAAACGCACGGTGACCTCTTATGATTTTCTCAACGATGCGCTGAAGCAACCGGGCAATCGGCTCGGTGATGCGCTGCTGGGCAAAGTTCCGCCGCAGGATCAGCGCTACCAGCAAATGGTCAAAGAATTGGCTCGCTACCGGATGATTTCTTCGCGCGGCGGATGGAGAAATTTGGCTGTGCCGCCTCAACCAGTTGGTCCGGGCGGACAGTATGAATCTGTAGTTTTGCTTCGCTCCCGTCTGATGTCTGAAGGCGACATGCCGCCAAACAATGCCAAATACAAAGGCACCACGATCGACAACCACACTGGTGATGCGATCAAGTCGTTTCAGTTCAGGCACGGAATCGATCCCGATGGATACCTGGGCGCGCAGACGATTGCAGAGTTCAACAAACCGGCTCAGGACCGGGTGAATGCACTGATCATTAATTTGGACCGGCTACGCTGGATGCCGCGCGCCTACGAGCAGTCCGCTCACATCGAGGTGAATATTTGTGAAAGCGCACTGCGTGTCTATGACAGCCGCCGTCGCATCACGACGATGCCGGTGATTGTCGGGGTGAAAGGGAAACACCAAACTCCGGTGTTCCACGGATCGCTGCAGTATCTGGTGTTCCGCCCTTACTGGAATGTGCCTCTGAGTATCGCCAGTAAAGAACTGATTCCCAAAGCTCTTGCTCAGCCCGGTTTCATGGAACGAAACCGATATGAGATCTACAACAGCAAGGGAGTCCAGCCTATCACTACTGAAAATTTGAAGCGTGTCGCCGCGGGCTCTTTGCAGATGCGTCAGGGAACAGGTGAGGGCAATGCTCTCGGTTTGGTGAAGTTCATTTTCCCGAACGATTCTTCCGTTTATCTCCACGACACTTCGGATCGTCATCTGTTTAAGCAGACTGACCGTGATTTCAGCCATGGATGTGTGCGGGTATCCCGCCCACCGGAATTGGCCGAGATCGTTCTGAAAAACAACGGCGGCTGGAGTCGTCAGAAGGTGGAAGACGCGATGGCGGATACCTCCAATCCGAACCGGAAGGAAAATTTGAAGAAGCCGATCCCGGTTTACCTGATGTATTGGAGTGCCTTCATTATGGGTGACAACCGGGTGCGTTTTGATCAGGACATCTATGGCCACGATGCCACGATGTTCCAGAAATTCGGGATTCGTTAGTCCCGGAGACTGATCTGCACTGGCCGGTTTAGATTTGTGTAGATGAGTCAGAAAAAAATAACGCCAGTCGTTCTGGTTCTGATCCTGATTAATGTTGGGATTCATCTGATCTCTGTTTTTTCGGATAGCCGACAGTCTGAGGAATTCCAGATCTTCTACATGACGCTGTGGAAGTGGGGCGAGTTTGGTTTGCCTCCGGGGGTCGCCAGTCAGCAGCCGGTGCCGTTTAATTTCTGGCAGCCACTCGGCTCGGCGTTTGCCCATTCGAAGTCTCTGCATATTCACATTTTCCTGAATATGCTCTGCCTGTTCTTTTTCGGCCCTGCTCTGGAAAGAGCGATGGGTTCACTGAAGTTTTTGTTTCTCTACCTCTGGAGTGCGATCATCGGTGGTTTGCTGGCCGCTTTTTTTGTGCCTTCGCTGGTTCCCGCAGTAGGTGCCTCCGGTGCGATTAGCGGGCTGCTCGTTGCGTTTGCGATGCTGTATCCGCAGGCCCGAATTGGGATTTTGTTCATTCCGGTTTTTCTGCCATCACGGGTCTTCACCGGGTTGTTCGCTCTGATTTCTCTGGGGCTGGTGGTTTACCAATATATCGAAGGCAAGAATGTGGGCGGGATTTCCCACATTGGTCACTTTGCCGGAATGGTGGCCGGTTTTATCTTCATGGTGTTTTTCCTAATCACTCATCGTGCAGATCAACAGGAAGAGTTGGCGGCTCAAGAATCACCGGAAGAAGCCCCGACCCAACAGGGTACAGTCGATGACTAAACAGGGTTAGGTCTGTGACCTAACAGGGTTAAGTCCAGCTTCCGACTTGGTATCGACGAGCCAAGGTGATACGCTGAAGGCGAATGGGACGTCTCTTCACCATCATCCTCTGTATTGTTTTTTGGGGGAACAGCAATTCGCTCAGTGGTGAGCTGAAATACCAACCGGCTCCGGTTGATAATCCGCTCAAAGGTTTGGTGCCTTATTTGACTGCCGACTCGGTGGATCGTTTCCCTCACAGTCTGGAGTTTCAGTATTTTTCGCTGAAAGAACTGATGCCCGCGCGGGATCAGTTCGACTGGTCGAAAGTGGAGGCTGCACTGGAAAAGTCTCGCTCACGAGGATGCCAAATGGTTCTGCGAGTGTTCCTCGAATTTCCAGGGAAAAAGGAAAGTTCGATTCCGCAGTTCCTGATCGATGAAGGAGTCAAAGTGACCGAGTGGAAAATGGAAACGGCAGATGGTGGGATTTGCCGTACCCCGGATTACTCCGACCCGAAATTGCGTTCGGCTTTGCTCGCCTTTATCGAGGCATTTGGGAAGAAGTACGACAAAGATCCGCGAGTGGGATTTCTCACCGCCGGTTTGCTGGGCTCGTGGGGAGAATGGCACACCTGGCCGCGTGACAATTTGATGGCATCCAAGGAGGTGCAGATCGAGGTTTTGTCTGCGTTTGAAAAAGCATTTACCGAGGTGCCGGTGTTGTTGCGCTACCCGGCCAATGAAAAAACCTGGGCGCTAGCATCGAATATTAATCGTCCGTTTGGATTCCACGATGACTCGTTTTCCTGGGCGACATTGGATACCGGAAAAAAGGAAGACGACTGGTTTTTTCTTCCCGCATTGAAGGCTGCGGGTGGTCTGGAGAAATGGCGAACCGAACCGATTGGAGGAGAGATTCGACCCGAGCTGTGGACCACGATGTTTACCGCGAAATCCCACCCGAAAGATCAGGGCTTTGCCGAGTGTGTAAAGCAAAGCCACGTTACCTGGCTGATGGACTCGGGGATGTTTGAGAAACGCTTTCCGATGTCGGATGAGCGCAAGTCGGCTGCGATCCGGGAAGTTCAACGAATGGGGTATGAACTGACTGTAACTAATTGGAAAATAGAGGGTGAGGAAATGTCGATCTCACTGGAAAACCGTGGAGTTGCTCCGTTTTACCGAAACTGGCCGGTGGAGTTGGCTTTGTTTGATGGGCAGAATGAAATTGGCAAACGCACCGTGCCGACGATTCAGTTGAGCGAGATTCTGCCGGGTAGTGTCTACACCCGTAGCATCAGCATTGCTGAGTTTCCGGATGGTGAAAAAGGTATTTGGAAACTGCGGATCCCGAACCCGATGGAGGGTGGCAAGCCGCTGCGGTTTGCCAACGAAACCCAGGGGAAAGAGTGGCTGGTTTTGGGAGCGCAAAAATAATTCCGATTTTGTAGACAAAAAATACGCCGACATCCGTCCGCTCCATGAAAACGAATGAATCGCGAAGA
>JAHDCN010000179.1 GCA_020629815.1 Verrucomicrobiota bacterium | reverse complement strand
TTCATTCACGATTTCCGGAAACCATAAACCACCCCGTCTTCTCCGCAAATCACCAGTGTGCCGCGAGAAAGGGCCGGTGAGGCCTTGACCTGCACCCCCAGCTCGAAGCTCCACTGCTCGGTTCCATCCTCCGGATTGATCGCATACAGACGTCCGTCCATTCCGGCCTGCCAAATGGTGCTCGGACAAACCAACGGTGAGCTGTCAAAAGAACGCCGCCCTTGAAAGGCCCAAACCTCTTCGCCATGCACGCGGTCGTAGGCTACCAACCTCTTATCCGGACTGGCCACATAGAGATGTTTCTCCCCTACCGCCGGAGATGCGGTGTATTCCTCCATGGTGTCCACTTTCCAGGCCGGCTCACCGCTGTCGATATCCACGGCTAGCACCTCACCTCCATTGTGCGCAACGTAGCAAATACCGTCGCGAACAGCTGATGAATTGGCAATGTAGGAGCCGACTTCCACTTCGCGAATTTTCCCGGAACCGTCGGCAGCAATAACATGCAATAGCCCATCGCACCCGCCAAAGGTGACTGCCTGAGTATCTCCGGAATTCACAATCGACGGAGTGGCAATAATGTAATTACCGGTTTCCTCCTTCCACTGTTCCTCCCCTGTTTCCGCATCGAGGCAGTAGAGAAAATAATCGTGGCTGCCAATGAACAGCTGCCACTTGCCATCCGCATTTTGCAGAGCATTCACCCCCCCTTCAATCTTGCCATCGGTTTCCTTGCGCCAAACCTCTGATCCATCCGCCGCGTTTAGCCCATAGATAATGCCGTAGGTGTCGCCGAAGAAAACCTTGCCATCAAACACCGCTGCCGGACCAGTGATCGGCCCGTCCGCATCGAATTTCCATTTTAAGCCGCCATCCTCCAGACTAACGGCATAAAAGTTGCCATCCTGACTACCGACAAACACCACACCTTCTGAAATCACCGGTGTAGCTTCAATGGGCGGACGGCGTTTCCCTTCCTCCACTGTGGGCTCATAGGTCCACGCAATTTCCAAAGGACCGGAAAGGTCTTCTTTGCTCACTCCCTGAAGCTCAGGATCACCGCGAAAGATCGGCCAGTTTTGGTAGTTCTCATCCGAGCCGGTCTCTGCGGTTTCCTCTCTGACCTCTTCAGTTTTTTCCTTACACCCACACAGGGCTACCAGCCAAAGACTGCAAAACAAAAAAAGGACCTTTCCCATCATGGAGAAAGGTCCTTTTCCTCAAAGAGTTTTCAAGGTCAGATTTACGGTGGAGTTCCGCCAGTATTGAAAGTTCCCGCACCAGCAGGAGCGGTTGCTCCAGTGCCATCCACAGGCTCCACAACGATAATGCCCTCAAAGTCAATCGCAATCAGGGTCGGGGCAATAGCCGGGTTATCCCGAAAATTTTCGACACTCAATTTATCCAGAGTAGTTTTCAGAGTCGGGGCAACGATGTCGTCCCCCTGAAAAGCAGAAACAACCGAAGACGAAAGAGTTTTCACTCCGCTGTTTGCGTTGGCCAACGCCCCCTCAATCAACTGTATCTCTTCGGGCTTTGTCAGATTCCCTACTTTTGCATAGGCCTCGGAGAATTTTTGATCCGAAACATTTAATGCTGTTACAATGTCATTCGAGTCCATAGAGGGATCGACATTCTCCAAAATCAGCTTGAGCCAAGTCGTCCCGTCTTCAATGTCAGTGATCGCCGCATACGTAGACGGGTCAATCGGAACTCCACCACCCCCAGCTGCCGGAACGATCTCTTTCAACGTAGCTGCCGGCAGACTACCGATCAGCGAATCGTTCCTTTCCTTTTTTGCTGATGAAGAAATAGCTACTCCTCCAATCACAAGTAAGGCAATTGCTGGAACCGCACTAAACAAAATTGATTTCATATTTCTAGATTTCTAGGATTAGGGTTCAATTGGGACTACTGATCAGGAACAACAATATTGGTTCCGTTTCCATGGTTGGCCATATCGACCAAAATTTGGGGTGCATTGCTGCCAAAAGAGATTGTATTGAACTCCTGGAGACCAGCATTCATCAGGTTGGTAATCTCTGCCATGATCTGCGGAGTAGAAGAACTACCTCCGTTTGGATAGCCATCACTCAAGAACCAGATAGATTCAGCACCATTTGAAACTAGGGAGGCACAAGCCTGCAGGGCTGCAATGTAGTTGGTTCCCCCGGAAGCATTCAAGCCACTGACGGCTGTGGTCGCGCTGGTTTTTCGCGGCTGAGTCGCCTGACCATACGGGGACAAAGTTTGAGCAGAGCTGCTGTAGGATATCACGCCAAAAGACTCAGATGAAGGCACCCCGTTGATTGCAGCAATCGCCTCTGCTTTCACTCGATCAATCCGGTTGTAGCTGGACATCGAACCGGAGCGATCGATCACGATAATGGAGTTCGTCACATCAGCCCCAAAGAAAGATTGGGTTGCATTACTGGCCTCTTCACTGTCGCGCCACTTCGGCTGAGCGGTTGACACTGCCTGAGCAATAACCTCAGCATTATCGGGATAATTGGCTACTGAAAGTTGAAAGGTACCATTGTAGCTGGACCACCCTGTTTCCGTATCGTCGGTCAAGTTGCGAACCTTATACCGAAGATTTGAGACTGTTGGGTCGTTAGGGTCTGTCAAAGTAATGTCCCAGGCATCAGTGTTAGATGTACTGGTGCCGCCAGTTCCACTTGTGCCACCGGTTCCACTAATTCCGCCAGTGCCCACCAATCCTCCCGTTCCGGTTCCGGACGAGTGTGTTGTGCCCGAAGAGCCCGTAGAAATCTCTATTACTTCGATTTCAGGAGGATCAAGCACAAAGTAGGTATTGATCATTTTCGTTGCCGATGGGCTGTCCGAATAATTACCTGAAATGGAAACCGCTTGAGCCTCAATCATAGCTCCGTCAGGAAACTGAGGACCTGCGAGTTGAAAAGACCGTGAATACTGCCACTGGGTTGCTACCCCTCCACCGACCGGACTGACGCGGTATCTGACTTGCAGGTCAGCAATATCGCTAGGATAGGCGTTCTCATTAATGGTATTGTCAATTTGTACCGGCAACGAACCGTCCGTGCCGTTTACCTCGTCGCGCTCCGTAATGATCGTAGGCGCCTGAAGAGCCGCACCAGTTGCATAGTTAGCTGCAACGACAGAACTGGAAAGGTAAGCATCCGTATCAAGAGACTCTACATAAGCTGCAATTTCCTGATCCGCAGCAACGCTAATTGGACCGGAGTATGCCTGCCAGTTAACTGAGTTGTTGGTCACCACAGAATACATCAACTGGGAAGGAGCGGAACCATTGGGATTACTCAAACTCAGGGACATCGGAAAGTCTCCGGAAGGATAGTTACCGGAAGGAATCGAGAAAACAGGAGGGAGAAGTTGGTTGGGGCCATTGTTGCCAGGATCACCGGGATCAACGCCTGGATCATTCGGATCCTGATTGTAAGGGTCTGTGCCACCTGTATTGGCTGGAGGAGTGCCCGTGTCGGCCACTTCTGTAGTTGTCGAAGTAGACGCCCCTTGATAATTCACGCTGTTCTCTGTCGAATCCCAAATCCAATTCGAATTCGCAGCGTATTGCACGGTAGAATTCATATGGTCAGTTTGAGTAACCGCCTCAGGCTCTTCTGCCATGACAAAACGGAATCCTGCTACGCTGCTGTCGTTCGTAATATCGAACTGATTGGTAGAAGCATTGAACGTAGCTCGATAGCCGTTCTCATTCGCTGCTACAGGAACCAGAGCCAAACGGGCATCAATCGCTGATCCGCGAAAACCAACAAATCGATCTGAGGTATTAACCGTCTTCAGCCGGGTCAACGCTCCTGCGGCTGAGGAAACGCCATTGAAATTCCCGCCGTTGGAAAGATAGAATTTAGCGGCCTGGTTGATAGAAGCCACATCGCTTTGCAGCTTGGTTTTATCGGTGTTTCGCTTAACGTTAGTAACCGTTACCGTCGCGACGGACGCAAGAATACCGATGACAGCAATCACCATGATCATCTCCACCAACGAGAAGCCACGTTGGAAAAGGTTCATTGCTTTTCTCTGAGGAAGAATACGCATAACAAGTAAATTTATTATATTTTCCATAAAAAACAAAATTTTTTAGAGATTTGTGCTGATTCTTTCTCGGAAATGCGAATTTCCTGCGTTTCTCACCCTTTGTTTGACTTTTCCTAACAATCTTTCGTCCAACCTCCTGCCGCTATTTCTGAAAAACTGCTGCCCGACATGAAGCTTTCCCTTTTATCCAGCTTTCTGCTGCTTTCCTTTTCCATTTCATATGCCGAACCGGCAGGGAGAAAGCCAGCGCCACCGAAGAAGAAGACAGCCCCCTGGTTTAGCGAGCTCACCAAAACCGCTCCCAGTAAGAATCTGAATCTCCGCCCCGTGCAGCTGAACTTTTCGCTGGGCTGGAAAAACCGTCTGAATGCCGGAGCATTTTCCGTAGTTGTTCAGGAAGACGGTTCTGCACAGAATTTGGTTGGCAAAGCCACCGGCAAAACTACCGGGCTGGCACGGGCGCTTTGGCCCTACGATATGAATGCCACCTCCACGATCGGAAAGAGCGACCTTCGTTCGCGGAATTTTGCGATGACCGAAAAGGTAAGATCCAAAAGTGCTTCTTATAAAATCGATTTCGAACCTACCCGTCAAATCACCCAGGTGACCGAAACCAATAAAAAGAAGAACGGCGGCAAACCGACGACGAAAAAATACAACTTTCCCTACGACTTCGGCAGAGACCTTCTCTCCTCTGTTTTTTATGTACGCAGCCAACCGCTGAATCACGGCGACAAAGTAACCGTGCTCGTGAGCCCCAGTCAGAAAACCTACCTTGCGCGGTTTCAAGTCACTGGACGCGAAACACGCACCGTCGCCAAAAAGAACTACCAGGCAATTCGGCTGAATTTACAAATCAGCAAGGTCCGGCACGACTTGTCCCTCGAGACCTACACCAAAGTAAAAAAAATCACACTCTGGGTCACTGACGACGAATACCGCCTGCCTCTCGAACTGCAAAGTGACTTGTTCGTCGGTTCTGTGACCGCGCGCCTCGACTCCTACAAGTGGCTACGGTGAGTAGCTTCCCTCATTTCTAATTGGACAGCGATTTCCGCCCGACGTAGAGAATCAGGGTGAACCGTCTACTTCTGCTTATTGTCCTCCTGCTGATTGCTTTACCTGCCTTTTCGCAGAACACCTCCAGCAACCCGGAAATCCCCGAAAGCGATCTGGTATTGCAGTTGGAACCTCTCACTCTTTCAGAGCTGGAGGCTGAAGCCAAGTCATGGCAAAAGCGAGTAAAAGCACAGGTCCAGGAAACCTCGAGCTACCTCATATCTACGAGAGAAAAACAAGAAGACGAAGCCGTTCGCAAACGCCTTGGCAAAATGCGCGACGATGAAGCGGCCCTGATAAAGCGGCTCGGAATTGTTCTCGACGAGTGGGAGCAGAAGGGCGGCGAAGTAACAGAATATCGCCAATACATCAAAGCGCTGCCGCTGATCAATGTCGATACCAGCGACTACCAATCCGTTTTCTCCGGCGTGGTGGCATGGTTCCAGTCTGGCGAAGGCGGAGTGAAATGGCTGCGTCGATCGCTGATATTTCTTGGCATCCTGATCGCGTTTTGGTTTCTCGCCGGTCTGATCTATCGAGTTGCGCGCCACGCCATCAATCGCACCACGAATGAACCGGATTTGGTCGGAGAGTTCGTCATGCGCATCATCCGGCGGGTCGTTTTATTCGCCGGTCTGCTTACCGCATTGGCAGCAGTCGGCGTGAACATCGGCGCGATGGCAGCTCTCCTGGGTGGTGGCGCGTTTATCATCGGCTTCGCCATGCAGGAAACTCTCGGCAATTTAGCCTCCGGCGTCATGCTGCTGATCAATCGCCCGTTTGAAGTCGACGATGCGGTGGAAGTCGCCGGCGTATCCGGGAAGGTAAAAGGCGTCAATCTAATGACGACGGAGATCCGGACTTTCGACAACAAACTAATCCTGGTTCCGAACAAAAAAATCTGGG
>JAHDCN010000178.1 GCA_020629815.1 Verrucomicrobiota bacterium | reverse complement strand
CGGTTCAAAAAGAAACGGGTCAGTCCTACACCACTCCCTACCTCACCGAAATCGATGGCAAAGAGTCTCTGGTAATCTGGGGTGCCGACCGCCTGACAGGACATGATCCGAAGGACGGCAGCGTGATTTGGACCTGTGAAGGTTTCAATCCGGAAGACAAAGCTATGTGGCGTGTGATTGCGTCGCCCGGGTTCACCGATGGTATCGCCATGGTGCCCTACGGCCGGACCAAGTTTGTTGCTGCAGTGAAAATGGGCGGCAGCGGTGACATCACCAAATCAGCCCGCCTCTGGGAGCGCCAAGGCATTGGAGCCGATTGCCCAACCCCGGTCGGTCGGGACGGAAAATTCTATCTCCTCTCTGATCGCGGACAGATCAATTGTATCGATGCGAAAACCGGCAAAGACATTTGGGAAGACGCGATTCCCCGTGCCAGCGCCAAGTATTATTCGTCTCCCATCCTGGCCGGAGATCATCTCTACTGCGCCCGGGAAGACGGGATGATCGCAGTGGTCAAGATATCCGACTCCGGGATGAAGGTCGTTTCTCAGAATGAAATGGGTGAGCAGGTTGCCGCAGCTCCCGTTCCTGTGAACGGAAAATTACTGGTCCGCGGTGTGGATCACTTGTTTTGCATCGGTCAGTAACGTGAGACGATTTCTTCGCCATCTACTCGAAGGGGTTCAGGAACGTTTGTTCTCCGATATCCCTGAGGATTTCCACTCGGTGGAGACCGGTGAGCCGTTTCGAACGTGCATCGATTGCGAGCAACCGCTGACCGGCTTCTACATCATCGAGAAAGCTTTCGTGAATGGTGATGCCATCTATGAGTATGCCCTTTGCGATTCCTGCAGTGAGTCGTTGGGCGAAGACATTTCCCCGGAATCGAAAAAGCATGTGCGCAAGTTCATTGGTTTCCCTTTGAAACCCCGGAATCTGAATCGCTGCGCCAAGTGTAAAACGCCTCGCGAAGAAGGTGGCGAGCACGTCATTATCGGTGGCTTTGAAGAAGACAAAATGCTCAATCTCGGCCTGCCGCTAACACTCTGCGGCAGTTGTGTGGATTTGTTAAATGAAGGAATGTCGAAGGCGACCCGTGATCGACTGGACGAGTTTGAGCGCGAGCATTTCCCCGGCCCGCCGGAAATGGAAATCGATCTACCGAAGCGCCCGAAGCCGGTCTTAATTTAGGACTGATCAATTTTCCAACGACCACTTCAACAGCGACTCCGAGTCGGTCCAGACCCCATCCCAGGAACTGCCCAACACGACGGCCAGAACCGTTTTGCCATTTCTCTCGGCTGCGGAAATCAGACAGCGCCCGGCCGCCTTGGTGAATCCGGTTTTGATCCCTACACATTCGGCATAGGAATGCAGCAACTCGTTACTGTTTTCGATCTCGATCGTTTTGCCACCGTGATAGGTGAAGCTCATTTTCCGGGTGCGTAGAATTCGGCGCAATTCAGGCCTCGCCCACACAGCACGAGTCAGCGTCATCATATCCCTTGCTGTGGAATACTGGCCCGGCACGGTTAAACCATGAGCATTCAAAAAAACCGAATCCTTCATTCCCAACTCAGCGGCCCGTGATCGGGCAATCTTGGCAAAAGCCCCCTGACTGCCGGCGTGATTGCGAGTCAGGCACTTGGTGACGTCATTGTAGCTTCTGACCAACATCGCTTCCAACAGCGTGCCCCGACGATACGAGCTGCCTGAGGTGATCCAAAGGTTGCGAGGTTGAATCATTCCGTCGGTCTTCTCGACAGTGATGCGCTCATCCAGTTTACCCGATTCGGCGATGATCAATGCAGTCAGTAATTTCTGCGTTGATGCAACTGGACGTTTTTCGTCGATGTTTTTGGTGTAAATGACACGACCGGTCTCGGCATCAATCGACAATGCACTGGCGGCAATTAAGGGAGGCTGGGCCGGGCGGTCCTGAGCAATGAGGGGGCAGCAGAGCACTGACCACACCAAGCCGAAGAAAAGTATTCGGAAGGAAATCATGGTTGGTGTGTGGGGGCTGTCAGTGTCCGCCCAAATCGTCAGACGTCAATTCCGGTTCTTTAAGATTCCCAAACAAAATTCCAATAGTTTACATCGAGCCTTTCCAGCGCTTTCTTCAGGCGTTGGAAGAAACGAATACAGAACCGGAGATTCCGCGTCTCCCCTCTACCCATCTGGATCCTGAGAAGGTGCAGCAGACGGTTACCCGGCTGCGCAAACGGATCCTCGGGCGTTTTCCCGGATCGAGTATCGGTAAGGTCTGTAGTGAACTGGAGACAGTTTGCGAACGTTCAGCGGAGCGCATTATCTGGATCGCGCGACCGATTTGGGCATTGCGTATTTTACGCTACGCACTGATTGGCATCATCGTCGTTGGCTTACTCGTTTCCTTCATCGCCATGCGCAACAGCGATCTGGGAAACCTGGGCGCAGTGGAATGGCTCCAGGCAATTGAATCAGCCATCAACGACATCGTATTTATTTCTATCGGGTTGTTTTTCATTTGGACCCTCGAAAGCAGAATCAAGCGACGTCGCGCTTTGCGGGCTCTTCACGAGCTGCGCTCCATTGCCCATGTGATCGACATGCACCAACTGACCAAGGATCCCGATCGCTTGATGGAGGACTACACGCGAACCGAGGACTCCCCCGACGAGAGCGGATACGATGTTTTCGCCCTGCGCCGTTATCTGGACTACTGCTCAGAGATGCTTTCGCTGACGAGCAAAGTCGCCGCGCTTTATCTGCAATCTCTCGATGACGCGACTGTAGTTTCAACAGTGAACGAAATCGAAGATCTCACCACCGGGCTGAGTCGAAAAATCTGGCAGAAGATCGACATCCTGAATCAGGACGCGTCGTAGAATTTCCGCTACGCATCGGCCAGACTGTCTTCCATGCGGCTCTTCACCTGGAAGACCAGTGGAATGAATCTCACCCACAGCCAGGGCTTGAAAACTGTCTTCCAACCCAGACCCATTCCCATATTGTTGAGGGAACCAACCGCGAGAGATTTCGCCATGCGGGTAAAGCCATCGGGCGATGCTTCGAAACGGCCATTTACACACAGAGTGTCGAAACCGAACTCATTTTTCAAAATGAACTGAAGAGTCGAGGAATGCAGTTGGGCATCGAAAGGCTTTTCCTCAGGATCGACTTCGACGATCCCTTCATAAAGCGACAGATCGATGAACTTTCCGAGGTCGTGTAGATCAATCCGCAGCGGCAGAAAAGCCTTCATCACCGGGTTGTGCCGAGCCAACCAGAGAAAGAAGCGGTTGTTGTTTTTGTAAATGCGTTCGCGGTACACTTCGAAGCCCTCTCGAAGTTCTTCGATAGAAACGGAATCGGGTGACTGCTCGCGCGGGGCGTTGAGAGCGACTTCCGTTTTTTGATCCCAAAATTCCATCGCAGCTTCATTGCCATCGTAAGCCGTTCCGATCTCCCAGCGGTCTCCCGGTTTCATCATGATCGTTTCCGCGCAATGCTCTTCCTCCCGGGCAAGCGCGTCGTGGAGACTGTTATGCCCACGATTCATGAAAGAGTTTTCCTCATGGCAGAAGTGCACGAAGGAAGCATAGGGAATCATGTATTTCGGACGGAAGTGATTGGTCTGCCGACTCATCACATCCAACTTTTCCCGTGCTGCCAAGTCACGGTAAGACTGATAGTCTTCGCCACCTTTCCAACCCGCATAGCTGAACTGTGTCATCAGAACATCAATTCGTCCCACATGTCGGCTGATGGGATACAAATGCGGAAGTTCACGAGCCGGACAGTCATTAATATTGAGAACCGTAGCTGTGCTATCGCGCAGCAACAGGTAGGAATCGTAGAAAGAAACCTGACCAATCGAAACCTCGGTGTTGCCTATAAAAATTGATTCCTCGTGCTTGATTTCAATTACCCGAAATCCCTTGGCTTTGAGAAATCCCACCACCCGCTGGTCGCGGGTTTTTTGAAACAGGATCGTGATCCGCTCTTTCTCCTCATCGGACATGCTGAGAAAAAAGGCCGGCACAAAGTGATCCGGATGCTCATGGGAAACCCAGATGTGAGTGGCATCGTGAAGGGCTTCTTCTTTGAGGCCGGGATCTTCGTGAAGAAGCGCCCAGCCATTGTCGAAGGCGGTATTCTCGTACCAGGGGTCGGTGACGATCACGGCGTCTTCCGTGTAAAATTTCACCGAGGCGTGATTGAGAAACTGGATATCCATAAAAAGAGAGGTGCGAATCTATAGGTGCGCCCAACCGGAGGGTCAAAGGTCTTTTCGTTGCGGAAAATTCGCTAACGGGAACTCCGCTATTGCAATTTGTTACGAATCCCTCAAAATCCGCACACCTTTGAAGCAAAATTGGAAATTACATGAGTGAAACGGAATCGCATTCGCAAAAAATGAAACTGTTTTGGGCCTGCTTTGTGGCCCTCGTAGCGACCTCCTTCTTCTTTGGTCTGCGTGGAGTAGTCGCAGGCCAAATGGCGGGTGAGTTCAAATTGAGCATGGCCGACCTGGGAGGGATTCTCGGAGTGGGCCTCTGGCCTTTTGCCTTCTCGATTATCTTTTTCAGCCTGATCATCGACAAGATCGGCTACAAACCTTCGGCCTACTTCGCCATCATCGTCCATACCATCGCGGTGATCGGCACGCTGGTTGCAGTGAAGAACGGCTCGGCCAACTGGCTTTGGTGGAGTACGTTCCTGGTCGCCCTGGCAAACGGAACCGTTGAGGCATTTATCAATCCAGTAGTCGCCACCATTTTCCCTAAAGAAAAGACCAAGTGGCTCAATATTCTGCACGCGGGTTGGCCGGCTGGTCTGGCGCTCGGAGCTGCTGCCGGATTACTGCTTGGTGGTAATTCCGGACTGATGCTGAAATTCGGGATCTGCCTGATTCCGGTGATTCTTTACGCCTTTCTCACAATTCCCTGCAAGTTCCCGATCCAGGAACGGGTGGCTGCCGGTGTTTCCTACCGCGACATGTTGAAAGAAGTGGGCGCAGTTGGGTTCTTCCTCATCGCCTGGCTGATTGTATTGGGAATCTCGCAAATGCTTGGCATGGGAATCAACCAGCTGGTTGCCCTCGGAATTGCTGCGGTCGTAGCCGTGATTGCCGGGATCTATACCAAGTCAGCTGGCAACTGGATGTTCCTACTGATTCTTTTCACCATGCCGTTCCTGGCCACTACTGAGCTCGGGACTGATGGCTGGATGAGTGAATTGCTCGCAGCCGACTTTCCAAAAGCGGCCGGTTGGATCTTTGTGATGATCTCCGTGATCATGACCATTCTGCGTTTCTACGCCGGACCGATCGTGCATGCCTTTTCCCCGATCGGCCTTCTGGTAGTCAGTGCTATCCTGGCGATTGCCGGTCTGTTTTTCCTCGGAGTCGCTCCGTCGAACATCATGATCGTCGCAGCGATCGTTTATGCATTCGGCAAAACCTTCCTGTGGTCGACTACCCTTGGCGTGGTGGCCGAACGTTTCCCCAAAGGTGGCGCGCTCACACTGAACGGTGTCTCCGGGGTTGGTGTGCTTGGCATGGGCCTGTTGGGCTCTCCCCTGTTCATGGGGTCTCAGCTCGATAAGAATATCGACGCCAACCTGCAAGCCGAAGCGCCTGCCATTCATCAGAAAATTTCGGGCGCACCGAAGGAGCTGATGTTTATGGGCGAATCCCCAACCATTGATCCGGAGAAAGTGGAAACTCTTTCAGAAGAGGAATCCGCCACCTACGGTAAAGTCGTCAACGGAGCCAAGAAACGGGCGTTTTATCGCCAGGCCATTCTCCCAGCTGTCATGCTGGTTTGTTACCTGATTCTGTGGATTTACTTTAAATCGCGAGGTGGTTACAAGCCTGCAGAGATTGGCGACAGCGCTCATTGATCTGTCCTACCCAAACTATTTGTGAACCCCCGATAAAAATTGAACACCGGAAGGGGAACGGACAGCCCGGTTGGCTCCCGGCGGTGACCCCTCTAGTCACCGCGTTTGAATCAACCATCCGGACTGCCGCCTTTCGGTGTTCAACCCTTGTCC
>JAHDCN010000177.1:3611-6063 GCA_020629815.1 Verrucomicrobiota bacterium | reverse complement strand
TAAATCGAAAGGGTATCGAGAGATCTTTCGACTCGTGCCTCGCTCAAGATGACACTGCAGAGAAGACTCCAGAAATCAAGGAAAGCAGCCGATAGGAAGAATTGGGATCGGTTTAGCAACGCCTCAGAGAGCTCCAAATAAACCGTCGGTTCCCGACGAATAACCCTTTTGAATGGTTTCGCGGGGATTGAAATCCCCGCCTATTATGAAGCGTCAGTTCCTGACTGCTTTCGGCTTCGGTTTCTTTTATGAGGGAAGCGCTCCATTGATTAGCCAGTCTTTGTCGCGAAGCGACAATTCACTATAGGCGGGGATTTTAATCCCCGCATTTGCATCCCAACAATTTTCGTCGGGAACCGACGACTCAAGAGCCCAATCTTTCCCTCTTCTCTCCGCATGACAGGCAGGAGTGCCTGTCCTACATTCGGGGCGAACATGCCCAAGCCGCTGCAAAACTACTGGCCTCATCTTGCTGCAATTCTCAGCGGCGTTGCGCTTGCATTATGCTTTCCTCCATTTGAAATCACGGAGCTCATCTGGATTTGGCAGGCACCTCTGCTGGCGGCCCTTTGGTTTAGTTCGCCGCGAAAAGCAAAACAACCCCGCTGGAAATACGGACTCTGGCTCGGCTACCTCTGTGGCCTCACTTTCTTTATCATTTCCCAATTCTGGCTCACCGAAGTTCGGCACGCTGCCGGCTCGGTTTGGGGTGGCATTGGAGCGCTCCTCGGGTTGTGCGGCTATCTTGCGCTGTATCCGGCCCTGTTTGGCGCTTTCGCTGCCACTGTTGGTCGCTGGAAACCCGAGCCGGTTCAAAAAGAAGACTCATCACCGCCAGCGAAACAAAAAGATTCTCATCCCGGACTGTTCGGAGGAAAAACCGATTTGTTTGATCAATCTATCGCCGTGCTGAAAGTCGCGTTTCTCAACGGAGCTGCCTGGTGTGGGCTCGAATGGCTGCGCGGAATTCTGCTCACCGGATTCGGCTGGAACGGACTTGGCGTGGCGTTGAAGGACCTTTTGATGCTGGTCCAGTTTGCCGACGTGATCGGAATCACCGGCTACGGCTTCATCATGATGTTTGTCGGCTGCGTCGCATTCTGCACGATTGTGCGGTTGGTCAATGAAGTCCGCGATCGCAAACGACTGCGACCTCATCTCGATTTTGCTGTCGGCGTGGCCCTGGTGATTGGCCTGTTCCTCTACGGCTTCAACAAGATCGTCGCCAAGCCAAAGGAGACCGTCGATTTCCGCGCCCGGATCATGCAGCTCAACATTCCGCTGGCGGACAAATGGTCGACCGATCCGAAGCTGATGCAGAAGGTCGTGTTTGATTATCGCGATCTCACCCGGGCCTTTGTCGAAACATCCGATCACGATCTGGTGCTCTGGCCGGAAACAGCGATCCCTGCGTTTTTCAGTTCTCAGGTAGCGCAAGAGTATTTCAATAACCACGTCCTGAAAGGCGACGACTTCTACCTACTCGCCGGCATGGAGGAAACCAACGATTTCAAAAACGGCGAGATCTACAACACCATCACTCTGATGCAGGGCGATACCGAAGACTACCAGATGTATAAGAAGATTCACCTCGTCCCCTTTGGTGAATCCCTGCCGTTCCGCGACAGCTTCCCGATTTTCAAATGGATCCTCGGTAAGATCATCGTCAAAGATTTCACCGCTGGAACCGAATACTCGCAGCTGACGATGAAAAAGGGCGAGCAGGAAATCGGCATCATCCCACTGGTTTGCTTTGAAGACACCGTCCCCCGCCTCGCGCGCAAGTTCATCAAAGGCGGCGGCCCCGAGGTGATGGTCAATGTCACCAACGACGGCTGGTTTGGCGAAAGCGCCGAGTCCCTGCAGCATTTTCACAACGCCTTGTTCCGCTGTATCGAGCTACGCCGCCCGATGATCCGCGCCGCCAACACCGGCATATCAGGGTTTATCGATGAGCGCGGCAGTGTATTTGATCGGGAAGCCGACACACCTTTCCCGCTGATTGTTCAGGATGAGGAAACCGGCAACACTCACATCCGCGGCAGTCTACCTGCGACCGTGCGGCTGGACCCGAATCCCCCCGTCACGATCTACGCCCGAATCGGCGACTCCTTTTCGGTAGCCATGGGTTTGATAGCGCTGGGATTTGTGGTGGTTCGCTGGGTCCGGAGTCGAATCAGGAAAGAGTCCAGCGAGTGATGCCGGTTCCGCTCTACACCGTCGATGCATTTGCAGATGCTCCATTCAGCGGCAATCCGGCAGCAGTTTGCTTAATGGACCAACCCGCTGAGGACTCGTGGCTACAAAATGTAGGCGCTGAGATGAACCTGGCGGAAACGGCGTTTCTCTGGAAGGCGGAAAATGGATTTCAACTGAGATGGTTCACGCCCAATTGCGAAGTCGATCTTTGTGGTCACGCCACGCTCGCCAGTGCCCATGTGCTATGGCAATC
>JAHDCN010000177.1:0-3511 GCA_020629815.1 Verrucomicrobiota bacterium | reverse complement strand
TGCGCACCGAATGGGCGGGTGATCGAGTGAAGCTCGCTGGTCGGGCAGTGACGGTGATCGAAGGTCGGTTGATGGCGTAGATCAACGCCGCCCCCGCTTTTTATAACGCCCCAGTTTCGGCCCTTTCTTCCCGCGCTTTTTCTTAGCGCGAAAAGTGGGCTTTTCTTTTCCTTCTGGTCGTTGAGCCGTGTAAATCCGATGCGCCGCTTTCTTGGCATTCTCGTGCGCTTTCACGGCATAGCATTCGGTCCAGAAACCTTCCCGCTGAAGTGGCTTGTCCAGACCTCGCTCCATCGTTGCCGCCCAAAATGCTGCAATACCACCCGGACTCAGCGCATTCCAAATCAAATCGTAACCGCTGTGATCGTAGAGTTGGGAATTCTGCGGCTGAACCAATCCCGTAGGTCCGTTGTCCACATCCAGCAGCATGGCGTCCCACTTGTTTTTTGCGCCGGCGGCTCCGACGATGCATTCATAAACATCGCCGTGGAAAATTTTCACTCGGGGATCATCGAGCAGCTTTCCATTCACACCCTGCAAATGAGTGCGATTCCACTCGACCACTTCCGGAAGTAATTCCGCAACCACGACCTGCGCATTCTCCCCCGCCAGCTCGAGCACCCGTTTCAGCGTAAACCCCAACCCAAGCCCACCAATCAGGACTCTCATGTTGTTTCGCTTTTCCCCTTTCGGACAGCCGTAGTCCGCCAGTAGACGTTCCGAGAGAGTCCACGTTCCGCTCATGAGCTGTTGCCCATTGATGCGGAGAAAATAATCACCGTCGTGCTCGTGAAGAGAAAATTTTGATCCGTCGGGCGTGGTTGTCTCCGCCAGGGTTCGAATGGGAATCATAGGTCACAAGACAGTAGCTCGTTCTCTGCTTTTTGGGCTAAAAAATATTCACTCGAGGAGGAAAAAACCACTGCCAATTTTGCTTTCCGGTTTACGTTTCCCCAATGAACGAGATGGAGCTGCAACTGCCTGTTATTGGTTGGCGGGAGTGGATTGCCCTGCCTGATCTGGGCATTCTTGGAGTGAAGGCGAAAATCGATACCGGTGCCCGTACTTCTTCGCTTCACACCCACGATTATGAGCTGTATCAGGACGCGGCCGGGAATGACCGGGTTCGCTTTCATCTGCATCCGCTGCGCAGGGATGAAACAGTTGAGCTTTCCTGCGATTGCGAAGTCCACTCGATTCGGGAAGTGAAAGACTCGGGCGGTCACGTTGAAGAGCGTCCTTTCATTGAAGTGCCGGTGCAGCTCGGGAGTTTCAGCTGGCGGGTCGAGTTCAGCCTTTCCAACCGGGAAACTATGAAGTTCCGCTGCCTGCTGGGTCGGGTAGCTCTCAAAGAACGATTTCTGGTCGATCCAACACAATCCTATCTGCTTAGCACAAGTCTTGCTACTGCCTACCAGGGCACTGGTGTTTCCACATGAATATTGCCATCCTTTCCCGGTCCCGTGGACTGTATTCAACCAATCGTCTTTTTGTTGCAGCCCGAGAGCGCGGACACGATGTCCGGGTGATCGACTATACCAAATGTCACATGGAGATCACGTCGAACAACCCGGCGATCTATCTCGGGGATGAAAAGCTCGACGGAATCAATGCGATCATTCCACGCATCGGTGCCTCACACACTTTTTTCGGTTGTGCCGTAGTTCGGCAGTTCGAAATGATGGGTGTCTACCCACTGAATGAATCGGTGGCGATTTCCCGGTCGCGGGACAAACTGCGCAGCCTTCAGCTTCTGGCGCGAAAGGGCGTGGACCTTCCGGTGACTGGATTTGCTCACGACCCACGGGCCACGAATCACCTGATCAAAAAAGTCGGCGGAGCACCCATGGTGATCAAGCTGCTGGAAGGAACTCAGGGGGTCGGCGTGGTATTGGCGGAAACGAAGAAAGCCGCAGAATCCGTGATCGAAGCATTCCGCGGTATGAATGCGAACATACTCGCGCAGGAATTCATCGCCGAAGCAGGCGGCGCGGACATTCGCTGCTTCGTTGTCGGGAACAAAGTGGTAGCTGCCATGAAGCGACAGGCAAAGGAGGGCGAATTCCGCTCCAATCTGCATCAAGGAGGCTCTGCCTCCCTGGTCAAAATTACTCCGGCCGAAAGAGCCGCGGCCGTGAAAGCCGCCAAAGTCATGGGACTGAATGTGGCCGGTGTGGATTTGTTGCAAGCGGAGCGTGGACCGGTGGTATTGGAGGTGAATTCCTCACCGGGCCTGGAAGGTATTGAAACTTCTACCGGCAAAGACATTGCAGGAATGATCATCGAATTTATCGAGAAAAATGCGCGCGAAGGCCGCACCAGAACTCGCGGCAAAGGGTGACTTTTTCCCAATCGCCAAAGTCTGCCTTGCCAGCCCCAACTACAACTGCCCGTGAGTTCCAGAAAAAAAGACACTGCCGATAAGCGGCGCGAAATCTCGATCAACGGTGAGGTCGTAAAACCCGGGAAGAAAAGCACCATCGAGCTTCCCGTTGGTTCGATGATCGACTACCAACCCGTGACCATGACTTGCCACGTACGACGTGGCAAAAAGCCCGGCCCCTGCCTCCTGGTTACGGCAGGGATACATGGCGACGAGATCAATGGGGTCGAAACGATTCGGCGGTTACTGAAATCCCGACTTCTCTCCGGCCTGCGCGGCGATCTGCTTGCGGTGCCCGTGGTAAACATGCCGGCCTTTCTCAGTCGGTCGCGCTACCTTCCTGATCGGCGCGACTTGAATCGCCTGTTTCCCGGATCGACAAAAGGCTCTCTGGGAGGGCGACTCGCAAATGTTTTTGTGAACGAGATTCTCGAGCACTGCACCCACGCCATTGATATTCACACCGGAGCCGTGGGCCGCCCAAACCTTCCGCAGGTCAGAGTCTCACCCGGCGATGAAGTAGGTCTGGAAATAGCATCAGCGTTTCGCGCTCCAGTCGTGATTGAGACACCGCTTCGGGAAGGCTCTCTTCGAGCGACTTACTACAACCGAGCACGACCATCGATTCTTTTCGAAGCCGGAGAAGCACACCGCCTCGACCCCGACTCGGTGCGCTATGGGTTTCGCGGTATCATTGCCACCATGCGTGCACTGCAGATGCTTCCGCCGGAAAAGAAGCCGCCCAAGCGAATGCCGAAGACAATTTTCAGTCCGGGAACCACATGGGTGCGGGCCCCGCGAGGCGGTATCTTTTCTGTCTCGGCTGATCTGGGCAAAGCCGTCAGCGAAGGGTCCGAAATCGGTTTGGTCGCTGACCCGTTTGGCCGATTGGAAACCAAGATCAAAGCGAAAGTGGACGGAGTGATCATCGGTATTTCCCGCGAAGCCACAGTCGACGAAGGCGATGCCCTGTTTCATATCGCCACCACACCAAACCCGGCGAAAGCCGAAAAACAGATCGAGAAAAGCGACCGTGCCCTGGAAAAACACGAAGACGAGTTTCCTGGCGAAATTTAGACCATTTCACCGGTGAAAGTGGTGGAATGGCGGAGTCAGATTGGCTCAAAT
>JAHDCN010000176.1:2204-6063 GCA_020629815.1 Verrucomicrobiota bacterium | reverse complement strand
GCGATTCAGTCGAGTTGGAAATCGCCACCGACAAAGTGAGGTTCTATTCCGCAGCGTAGATATTTGGCAACTGGTGAGTGTTGCAGTAACTTATCGCGTGCGAGTAATTTCCATTGACCCGGCCCTCCGGAATACCGGATTTGCCCTGATTGAGCGTTTGGACGAGCCGGGACGAAAGCCCGACTACCGTTCATTGGCTCATGGCACCATCCGGAATGCACCGAAGCTGCGCCAAAGCGGCTGTCTGGTGGCGATCCGCGAACACATTCATGAGCTGATTCAAAAATATCAGCCTGAAGTTTGTGCCGTGGAAGGGGTGATTTACGTCCAAAGCTACAAGACGGCTATCACCATGGGTGCGGCGCGCGGTGCTGCGATTCTGGCAGCCGCAGAACATGGTTTGGAAGTTTACGAATATGCACCAAAACGGGTCAAACAGGCTGTGGTGGGAAAAGGCTCAGCGGACAAGCAGCAGGTTGCTTTCATGATGCGGGCACTTCTTCATCTAACCGAAACTCCGGATCCGGATGCTGCGGATGCGCTGGCCATCGGGATGGCTCATTTTTATGCTACCGAACCCGGTCGAGTGGCTGCTGCCTCGGGCCGAACTGGACCACTTTGATTTAGGATGAACCTGCAGGACACAAGAAATATCCTTTATGTTCAGGCTCTGGAGGAAGCGGATGAGCAGGAATCCGTAATTCCCGGTGCGGACCGGCGCATGGCTTCCAGCGAGGCCGGGGCGCCATTGCCCTCGACCATTAATCACCGGCAGGAAGACGAGTTTTTCGCAAACAGGGCGGAGTTTTTGCTGGCAAAGTTATCGGGTAAGTTTCCGGCAGTGGCGAAATGGTTGTCACGCGGAACCACCTCGGCTCGTTTTGGTCTCATTGCTCTGGCTGTAATTCTGGTGGCGGCTGCGATTGGATTTTTCACCAACGAGCTTGGCCCTCCGGGGCGCGTGAATATTCTCCATTTTCCTCTGATCGGAATTCTGCTTTGGAGTTTGATCGTTTATCTGTTCGAGCTGTTTTTACTTTTCAGTTCCAAGCGGCAGCGTTTCGATTCCGGAATTGTTCACGGCTTGGTGAATCTCTTGAACAAAAGACAGGAGAAACCGGTAAGTGAGGACAACCCGGAGGAACAAATGGTCGCGGGAGCGACAGCGGTGTTTGAGAATCGTTGGCGGCAGTTTCTGTTCCCGATTTGGGGTGCAAAAGTGAAATCGCTACTTCATCTGACGGCGTTGACTCTGGCGGCAGCGGCGATTGCGGGGATGTATGTGAAAGGTTTGGGCAACGAGTATACTGCGGTGTGGCAAAGCACATTTTTCGAGAAAGGTGAGCAGCTGCGGCCGGTGCTGAAAACTGTGTTGGGTCCGGCGGCTGCGATTTCCGGTGGTGAGATTCCGAGTGGGACTGAATTGGATGAGATTCATTTGTCGGCAAAAAATCCGGAGGAAACCGGTGAGAACGCATCGCGCTGGATTCACTGGTATGCGATTACGATTGGGATGTTTGTGATCCTGCCGCGGCTGATTCTCTGCCTGATTTGGAATGTGAAAGCGGGGTCCCTATCCCGGAATATTCCGTTTCGTGAGACGTCGAAGCGCTACTACGAGAGGCTGTTGGCGATTTCATCCGGCAAGAGTTTGCCGGTCTCTGTGCTTCCGTATGCGCACAAGCCCGGGGAGGCGATTCGTCGCAAGGTATTGCACACAGTGGAGGAAATGTTCAATCGTCCGATCGCTCTGAGCTGGGAGGATGCCGTTCCATTTGGCGAAGAGGAGGATTTGGATTTGGACTTGGAAGATGGAGCGCAGAATGTCCTGTTGCTGTTCAATTTTTCCTCCACTCCGGAACGGGAAACTCACCTCACGCTGTATCAATCGCTGCTCAAGCACCAAGCCACGGATCAACTCGCTGTGTTTCTGGATGCCGAGGCGTTTGACCGAAAATCGAGCACTTTTGCCGATGCGGAGGACCGGAGAGCCAACCGTTTGCAAAGCTGGGAGACGCTTTTTTCCGGAGAAAATTGCGATATCCATGTGATTTCGGCTTAGATTTCTGCGTCCAAACCGTGGACCTCCTATGGCATCGAAAAATAACGAAGTCATCCTCAGCCTGATTTCTCATACCAACGTCGGCAAAACTGCGCTCGCGCGGACCCTGCTTCGGGAAGACGTCGGCGAAGTCGCAGATCGTGCTCACGTCACTGTGGTTTCCGAAGCGTACACGCTGCTCGAAGCGGATGGCCGCGTTGCGCGGTTGTGGGATACCCCCGGTTTTGGATCCAATCTTGCGAAGCTGGCGAAACGATTGCGTGCCAGCAAAAATCCTGTTGGCTGGATTCTTCACCAAGTCTGGGATCGGCTGCGTGATGAGTCACTGTGGTGCAGTCAGGAAGCGATTCGCAATATTCAGGCGGATGCCGATGTGGTCATCTATCTGGTCGATGCGTCGCAGTCGCCCGATACCGTTGGCTACGTCGATCTGGAGATGGAGATTCTCGACTGGATCGGCAAGCCGGTTCTGGTTTTTCTGAATCAGGTCGGAGAGCCGGATCCGGATCGGATTCGCAACGAAGAGGAAGAGTGGCGGACGCACCTGAAGGATCACGGTGTGGTGAAAAGTGTTTCAACTCTGGATGCCTTCACTCGATGCTTCATTCGGGAGCATCTGATTCTGGAAAAAGCTGCCGAATCGCTGGAAGGAGAAAAAGGAAAGACTGCTCGAAAACTTACCGATGCGCTGGTGAAGCGAAATCTCGAAGTGTTTCAGCAGTCCGTCGACAGCATGGCTTCGCTGATGGCGTTTTCTTTGGCGGACACGGAAGCGCTCCGGGAAAAATCACTGCTCGAGAAACTGCAATCATTCATCGCTTTCAATGAGAAGGATGATGAGATGGAGAATATTCAGCAGAAAATGTATGAGCGTCTGGCGGAGCGGACGGCATCTACGATCAATGAACTGATTTCGATCCACGGTCTGGACGGCGAAACTGCTCAGGAGCTGACTCAATCAAGCAAAGAGGAATTCGCCGTTCGTCGGGATGTGGAGGAAAGCCTCGCGGCAACGGTTGGCGGGGCTGTCTCCGGCTTGGTTGGTGGTTTATCGGCTGATCTGCTTTCCGGCGGGATGACCTTCGGCGGTGGTGCGATTGTCGGTATGGTGCTGGGTGGCGCGACCACCTATGCGTTGGCGAAGGGTTACAATCTGACCCAGACGGGAAACAACATGGTGCGCTGGACTGAGGCGCAGTTTCAGAGTCAGGTGGAATTTCTTTCGATGCTGTTTATGGCGGTATCTCATTTTGGCCGTGGCCGTGGCCTCTGGCAGGATCCGGAAAACAACCCGGCACACTGGGAAACGGCGATTCATGAGCAGCTGGAAATCGACAAGGATAAGTGGAACTCACTTTGGAAAAAGGGCGGCGCTTCCGCCAAAGTCGAGAAACTGGAGAAGGCTCTGAAACGGGAGATGCGCGAATTGCTTTCCAGCGCACTGGTGAAGATTTATCCCGATCTGAAGGACGTGTTTTAGCGCAAAGAAAAGGCCGGAGATCCCTGCGGAATCCCCGGCCTTTTTGAAACGAACGAAACGAAAGGTTTTTAGCGAACCGGAATGGTCAGTACTTGTCCCGGGTAGATGCGTGACAGGCTCAATTTATTGGCCCGGCGCAATGACCAGGGATTTACGCTGTATTTCCGGCTAATCCCCCAAACACTGTCACCGCTGCGCACGACATAGGTTGGGTTGGTAAAGTTCTTCGGATCAACAACCGGTGGTGCTGGTGCGCAGGTTACCGGCGGAGGAATGGTGTTCACCGTTGGAGCCGGAGCAACCGGGTAAGTGGGAGC
>JAHDCN010000176.1:0-2104 GCA_020629815.1 Verrucomicrobiota bacterium | reverse complement strand
CCGCCGCTGGCGATCACTTTTTCTTCGACTTCGCTTCCAACTCCGCAGCGTAGGCAGTCGCCAGCTCGACAAAGCTGAGAGCCACATTCTTGAGGTCACCTGTGTGCTGAATGCCAATGGTGAGTGGTGGAAAATCTTTTGGCAGGGAAATTTTCCGGATCGTTTTGGGCCAGTTTTTCTTCGGAATATCCACGGTTAACCCAAGGCCGAATCCACCGGCAACATATGCCTGAACCAGCTCGAGTTCGCTGACCTCCATGGAGGCCTCCCAGAACATCTTTCGTTTGGCCAGACCGCGATTGAACTGATGTGCCAGCGGCTCATTTTTCGGAATCGACACAAGGGGCAAAGGAATCTGACCCGCAACTGCTTTGGCAGTGATGTCGGAAAATTTCTTAATCTTTGATTCAGCGGGAACAAGGAGGACCAAAGGTAATTGAAGAAGCTTTACTGATTTGATGCCCGGTGGGGCTTTTCGCGGAATCACTGAAACAGCGATATCGGCCTCCTGCTTCTGCAGGGCAATCTCAATCGACTTGCCATTCATTTCGCGAAGCGTCAGGCGAAGTTCCGGGTGTTTCTTCCGTAGATGGCTGAGTACTCCCGGGAGGTGATTGGTCAGCACAGTGGTGGAAGCCGCCAGTCGCAGGTGCTGGCTTTCTTCGCCTTGAATTCGTTCCTCGATCTGGCTCAGCTGTGAGAAAAACGGGTAGATGAAATCGTAAAGGTCTTTGCCTGCAGGAGTCAGCGCAAACGGTCGCCGATGAAACAGTTTCACTCCGAGGCTTTTCTCCAATTGCCCCACTTGTCCGCTGACCGCGGGCTGCTGAATACCGTAGGGCATTTTGCGTACCGCTTCGGTAATACCCTCAAACTTGGCGACAAAGTAAAAAAGCTCGAGGTGGTGAACGTTCATGGCGGGCAGGCTTCGGTCGGGCGACGGTCAAAGTGCTACAGAAATATCAGGTCGCAAATTTGAAATTGGGCGAAATCGAGACCAGCGATGCTTGACGCTGCTTTTTGGGTGCTTCTATGCTCGTGAGATGCGGGTTGTATTGCTGAGTCTGTGGATTGCTGCCGGTGTAGTCGTTCCAGTAAAAGGAGATTCACAACGTCCGAACTTTCTGTTTTTGCTATCCGACGATCAACGGCCGGACACGATAGCGGCGCTGGGGAATCCCTCGATCTCCACTCCGAATCTGGATTGGTTGGTAAGTCAGGGAATGAGCTTCACTCGTGCTACTTGTAGCAATCCGATCTGTGTGGCAAGTCGGGCTGAAATTCTTACCGGCACTCACGGCTGGGAAAATGGAATGACCGCCGGACCGGGGGGTGCAATCCGGGAGGATCGGGTGACGTGGTGGGGAGATACTCTGACCAAGGCCGGATATGATACTTTCTATGTGGGAAAGTGGCACACACCAGGCAGTGTTTTGGATCGTGGTTTTCAAAAGACCGGTGGATTCTTCAAAGGGGGAGGAGGAAAGTTTTGGAAACCAATCAGCGACTGGAAAGGTTTTCCGATCACTGGCTATCGCGGCTGGATTTTTCAGGACCCGGTCTCGGGGAAACTATTTCCTGAGAAGGGCGTCGGGGTAACTCCGGATATCTCAGCTCAATTTGCCGACGCAGCGATTCAGTTGCTGGAACAGGATCTCTCCAAAGAGAAACCATTTTTTCTCACTGTGAATTTCACGGCTCCCCATGATCCATTGTTTGTTCCGTCTACAGTGCCGGGGAAATATCGCAGTGATGAGATTCCGCTTCCTGCAAATTTCCAGCCGGTGCATCCATTCGATCATGGCAATTTCGACGGTCGTGATGAAGAGCTGCTGGCATGGCCCCGCTCTCCGGAGGCGGTGAGGGATTTGTTGAGAGTGTACTATTCGGTGATCGACGATATGGACCTGCAAATTGGCCGGATTTTTGATGCTTTGAAAGAAACAGGCCGATGGGACAATACCTACGTCATTTTCTCCAGCGATCACGGCATGGGGTGCGGCTCACACGGACTGAGGGGAAAGCAGAATATGTATGAGCATACGATTAACGTTCCATTGATTATCTCCGGACCGGGAATCAAGGCCGGTTCCAGGTCTGATGC
>JAHDCN010000175.1 GCA_020629815.1 Verrucomicrobiota bacterium | reverse complement strand
TTAACAACCTGGTCAACTCAACCACACAAGGGCTGACGCTGTATGGCCAGCTCAATCCTTATTTTGACGGCTATCTAACCGCTTTGGATTCCACCAACCGTTTCAAGGTGCTATCTCGACCAACCGTTTATACCATAAACAACAAAAGAGCGATCATTCAAACCGGTCAGAGAGTAGCCGTTCCGCGAAGCACTCTTTCAACAGTCGGAGTTGATCAAAACAATGCGAACCAGGTGGTCACCGCAAATATTGACTTCGAGAACGTACTCCTGCGGGTAGAAGTGCTTCCTCTGATCAACGCAGACGACGAAATTACTCTTCGAATCAATCAATCGAACGACGACATCATAGGCAGCCAGACGATCGGTGGAGACCAGATCCCCACCATTGGCACACAGGCACTCGGGACCACTATTATGGTTCCCGATGGAGGCACGGTCCTGCTAGGTGGACTGATTTCAGAAGAAGACAAGAAAAACGAGTCAGGCCTTCCGCTGTTCATGAATGTTCCACTCCTGGGAAGAGTGCTGGGCTCCACACAAGACGAAGTCGATCGCCAGGAGCTTCTCGTATTCATTCAACCAAAAATCATTCACAGCAATTACGACCACAACCTGGCTGATCGGGACTTAATGAACCGGACACGAGTGGCTGAAAACGCCGAACCTTTCATGACTGGTGAATCCACCAACCTCCCCAGCTTCGAATCGGAAGAATTTGAGTCCCCGGAAAAGCGTATCAATTTCTTCAAAAACGTTTTCAAAAAGAACAAACCAGAGGGATCCGTGCCACAGCAAAAGCCCATCGCCCGCCCTATCTTCCCCTCGAATCCCATCCCGCCGGGAGAAATCGTGGAGCCTTGATAGCGGCCCCTTTGTAAAGAGAGCCAAAACATCAGTTGATTCTCCCGATTTCTTTCGGAGATTGCCACCTCTACGCCGACGTGATGGAATTGGTAGACATACCGGACTTAAAATCCGGAGGCCTTAGGCCGTGCGGGTTCGAGTCCCGCCGTCGGTATTTTTCCTCACTCTTCCGAGTCTTTCTTCTCCAGCTCTGACTCTTTCTTTTTTCTGGCCTTGGCGTCTGCGAGGTCTTCGATGATGACATCATCGACCCGGACTTTTCCGGAAAGCGGCACAAACGAAAGACCGAACTTCTTCCGGGCGTACGCGGAGCTTTGGCCACTGGTGTAGAGAGATTTTCCGTTGCGGAGCAGCTTCAAACGCTTGTCTTCAAAACGTATCTCCATGTCGTTCCAGTTGGAACCCAGGCTGACGGGAATCGACTTCAGCGTGCTGCGAATCCGATACACGCCGCCTTTTTGTGGAGGCACCCGGCCGAACATATTCTTCACTGCTCTCGGATGACTGCGGTTCTTTGTCGAGTCATCCTGGGTGATCACAATGTTCGACTTCGTACAGGCAAACTTCAAAAAGGTAATCTCTTTGCCGTAGGCGTCGGCCCCACGGACATACACCTCCACACTGGAAGCCGACCTGAGGTTCATTCGAAACTTGATCGTGATATCCTCTTCAGCAAAAAAACCCGAACGAATCACAGCCTTCTTGTAGCGGCTGGTTTGAATTCCCGTCAGGTGACCATCCTCGATTTTCCAACTCCCGCCACTGACATACCAATTGGCTAAATTCAAAATCGGAGAGGAGAATTCGTCAAAACAATGCGCGTAGGCATAAGGCATTTCGCTTCGGTCAAAAACCGGAGACGGTCCGTTGGGGAAAAGGCTTCCGCTCACAGTAAACTCTCCGGGCATTTCGCCTTTTTTCTCTTCCTGCTTCTTCGGGGGATCCACCTCGGGATACTCCATTTCCTCCGGGTTCGGAGCATCCGGATTCTCTGCTTTCTCGCTTGGCTTCTGATCAGCCTCCTCCGTTTTCTGCTCTGCTGCTACAGTCTCCTTTTCTGTTTCTCCTAAAAGGGGAAACGCCATTGTCAGCCAAAGCACGCAAGCTATCGGGATCCGATTCATAATTTTGGGGAGGTGGTTGCTTTTCGGAATATCAACGCGAATCAATTCCTTTCGAGCAAAAATGCGGTGGAAGTTCCCTTCTGCAAGGGATAGATAACTGTCATGCAACTGCCCCTTTTGAGAAGAACTTCTGTACCTATCCTGCTTGCCCTTGCTCTCGCTGGACCTGCACTGACTCAGGAGAACAAGAAGAAAAAGCCCAAGCCACCTCCGGCACCGTTTTCCTGGAGCAATCCGATCACGGAAGACAAACGCAAGTGGCAAAAGCTTTCTGACCGACTCCAGCACGCAACATTTTCCAGCCCTTCAATGAATCTCGAAGTCGGCTACTGCATCTACCTGCCGGACGCATACGACTCGAAAAAGAAAGCAAAGTTCCCGGTGGTTTTTCATCTGCACGGCGGCAGGCCCGGCAGCGAATTGAAATCGATCAAGCTGGCGGGTTTTGTCGAGGAGGCGATCAAAAACGGCGACATTCAGCCTACGATTTATGTCTTTCCCAATGGCGGCCCGATGAGTTGGTACAACTACCCTCAGAAAGAAAATGCTTTGGGTGAAGATGTTTTCATTAACGAACTGATTCCGCATATTCAGAAGACCTACCGCACTCGCGAGCTGGCGATTGAAGGCTTTAGCCAGGGCGGTCGCGGCACCACTCGAATCATGTTCAAGCACCCTGAGTTGTTCGTCTCGGCAGCGCCGGGCGGTTCCGGATATGAACCGGAGAAGCGCATCCAGGAAAATGATGGAGCCGAGAGCGAGAAGGTAAAATTTGCCAAAGGCTACAACACCTGGGATCTCGCTGACGAGTATGCGAAACATTCAGAAAAAACAAAACTGCCAATCCTGCTTTGGGTGGGAACCAAGGGTTTCAATTACGAATACAATCTCAAGTTTTCCAAAAACCTGAAGAAGCTCGGCATCCCTCATTCTCTGCTGGAAGTGGAAGGCGCCAAACATTCTGCCCACGAAATTTACGAGAAGAAAGGTCTGGAACTGATGCAGTTTCACCAGAAGGCATTTGCGAAAAAGTAAGACCATCTCACCGGTTAAATCGGTAGAATGAATTTTTTAACGGCTGGGAAATCAGCGCTACGCGGGTAAGGGCTGAAGCGGGCCAGATTGGCCCAACTGCTTTGTTATTCGCTCGTTACGATGCACGCATCGCGCCTCGCTCATGCCGCGCATTTGGGCCAATCTGACTCCGCCATTCTACCGTTTTCACCGGCGAAATGGTCTAAGCGCTACAACAATTGCCTTCTCTTCACGTTCAGGTATTGCGTGACGGCCTCGGCGCAGAGTTCCTCATGCTCCGGGGCACTGAGTTCGACACCGAGGCTTTTCAGAAGCTTGCCGGTTTCCTGCAGCTCCTGCCACTGGAAGTGACCGCCCAGACAATCGTAAATTTCGCTGGTTGTCTGCGGTTCGGTATTGCTGGAAAAGATTGGCTGAGCCATTTCGGGACGCACCATGTTCACCAGGACCAGATGCTGTCGGCTCACCAGCGGCAAGGCTTCGTGAAATTGCTCCGCTGTCAGAGGATCACTCAAATCCACCAGCATCACAAGTAGTGCCCGCCGCGTCAGTCGCTGACGCAGGGCAATCATCAGCTGCTCAAAGTCAGGAGCTACCGGCTTCGGTTCCAATGTATACAGCGCATCGCGCACGACATTGTAGTGATCCTTGCCGTTTCGACTGCGAATGAAACGATCCACCCGATCGGC
This sequence comes from Verrucomicrobiota bacterium, assembly GCA_020629815.1. Taxonomy (GTDB): domain Bacteria; phylum Verrucomicrobiota; class Verrucomicrobiia; order Verrucomicrobiales; family DEV007; genus Arctic95D-9. The sequence goes on along the minus strand of JAHDCN010000175.1, from coordinate 2,409 downwards.
GAAACTGATAAAACCAAACAAGTCGCCCTGCTTCTCTGCCACCGATGACAACACCAGAGAACAATGCAGGAAGCGCTCCAGCTGGGTGGTCACCAAAAACTCACCTCCGGCTCCCTCCTCCTGATGCAGCCAGTCCCCTTCCCTGTTTTCCGAAACCGGCACCCGAATCTCGCGACCACTCAGGCGGGAATGATCGACCACCACGTAGACCTCCTGGGTCCGCTCGATCTGGTAGGTCCGCGTCACCGGATTCTGCCTGCGGGCGGTCGCCTTCCAGTCGATATCAATGTAATCGTCGCCGTGCTGATACTCCCTGAGTTGCTCAAACTCCCTGCCCTTTCCGACCTGACGCACCGCATGGGCGCCTTCGTTTCCCCGCATCAGAAACAAACCGGAAAGCCGCTTGCGCTCGATCCGCAAATCCGGATAAACGCGAACCTCAGCCGAGATCGGATAGCGTTTGCGCATCAGCCAAAGCGAAAAGCGCGAAGGCGTTTCGACAAACAAATCATCGAAGAAATACTGACCGCGCTTCAGAGGGGTCAAATGATAGACCACATTGCGCAGCTTGCCCGATTCCACATCGGTCAGTTTTCCAGTCACACTTCCCTCACAGCGGAAAAATCTCGACATCGCCAACCCGTAGCGCAGCCATTTCAGCCTGGGGCCGGCATTGCGAAACTCGATTGGCAGTTCCAGTTCCCGGCCTTTTGTGCAACGTGATAACTCCGGTACGACTACGGAAACAGAGTCCAGTTTCTTCAGCGACAAAACCAAATCCAACAGGGCAACAATCACGACCAAAAAGATCACCAACAAGGCAAGCAATCTCAGCCCGCCTGAATCGTAAACCAGCAGCGTGGTAGCCGGTGTGACAACCAGCAACGCAACCGCCAGAAGCGGAATATTTGGCACAAACCTCACGACCTTACCCTGTTACCTCAGCGACCATACCCTGTTGGGTCATTGACCTAACCCTGTTACCTCGGCACCGCGACGCTCTCGAGCAGCTTCTCGGTCGCCTCTTTTACCGTCACCCCTTCGATTTCATACTCAGGGCGCAGCACCAAACGATGCGCCAGCACGGGAAATGCCATCATGCGGATATCGTCGGGATTGACGAAATCCCGGCCGTTGATAGCGGCAAACGCCCGGCTCGATAAAAGCAGCGCCTTGGTCGCGCGAGGTCCCGCTCCCACCTGGATACTGTCAGTCTCCCGCGACTGCCGAATGATATCGACCACATAGGAAACCAGCTCATCTTTCACGGTAATTGATTCCAGTGCCTGTCGAGCTTCCGGAATCTGGTCTCCGCTCAGCACCGACTCAACTGAACCACTATCCAGAATGTTCTCCGGCGAATCGCGACCCAGCAGCTGCATCGCCAGTTTCTTCTCTTCGTTTTCCAATGGGTAGTCCATTTCCACCTTCAGCAGAAACCGGTCTTTTTGCGCTTCCGGCAACGGATAGGTGCCCTCGTATTCTATGGGGTTCTGGGTGGCGAAGACGGTGAAATTCTCTGGCAGCTCGTGAGTGACTCCGTCAATCGTCACCTGTCGTTCCTGCATCGCCTGCAAAAGAGCCGACTGCGTTTTGGCAGGAGCGCGGTTGATCTCATCCGCCAACAGGAACGAGGTAAACACCGGACCCTTGACCAGATGAAACGCCCCTTCCTGCAGATTGAAAATGTTGGTACCCGTGATGTCGGAGGGCATCAAATCCGGGGTGAACTGAATCCGGGAAAAATCTGTGCCCAGCACTTTTGCCAGCGTCCGCACCAACAGAGTCTTGGCAACTCCCGGCACCCCTTCGAGCAAAATGTGATTGCCCGTGAAGACTGCGATCAGTGAATAATCGATCACTTCTTCCTGCCCGATAATGACCTTGCCGATCTCCGCGCGAGCACGATTCAGAATATCTTTTACCTTCGCTACGTTTTCACTCGCTCGTTCAGGAATCTCCATGACGTTTCATCGCAAGAAACCGGGCGATTAGCAAGCAGGAATGAATGGGCTTTCTCGTTGCCTCTTTTTGGGAAGACACCAAAACAACAATCAAATTTATCAGAAAAGATATTCGAATGAATTCGAATCTACGAAATTTTTCTGATCACATAGTCCTTAGACCATTTCACCGGTGAAAGTGGTAGAATGGCGGAGTCAGATTGGCCTAAATGCGCGGATGAGCGAGGCGCGATGCGTGCATCGCAACGATGCGAATAACAAAGCAGTTGGGTCAATCCGGCCCGCTTTGCCTTTACCCGCGTAGCGCTGATTTCCTAGCCGTAAAAAAATCCATTCTACCGGTTTAACCGGTGAATTGGTCTTAGGCCAAAGGCAGCTCCAAATCGGCCCAACTAATTTGTCACGCATTCTTCCGCTTGCCAATCCGGAGCGTCAGCGGTTCGTT
>JAHDCN010000174.1:3959-6150 GCA_020629815.1 Verrucomicrobiota bacterium | reverse complement strand
GGTGGAATACGGAAAACACGATTTTCGCAAAACCACCCGCGAGACAATCCGACTGCAACGGAACGCTCTCTTGCAGCTGGAAGTGGAAGAGAGAGTTACCGAAGGCGCCGGATTGAATTAATTGGGGGCTATTCCGGCAATTCCTGCCCTTTGGTTTCCGGAAGGAATAGAATGATGATGGCTCCGAGTAGGAAAAAACATCCCAGATAAGTGACAGCAGTAGTCAGCGGCATCGAAGACTTCATCGATCCAGATAAACCAAGGATCGTAAAGGCGGCAATGATTCGCCCACCGTTGAAACCAACACTCATACCGGTAGCTCGAAGTCGGTTGGGAAACAGTTCAGGGAAGTAGACCGCGTAGCCCGCATGCATCCCGAGAGTGAAGAAACCGAAGATCGGCAAGAGCGCGAGCAGCACAGGATAACTGGTCGGTACGAAACACGTAATCGGGGTGATGATAAACGCCGCGATGTGGAATAAAATGAATGTCTTTTTGCGTCCGATTTTCGCCGAAATCGGACCGAACAGGATTAGCCCAAGCCCTCCGCCAATCGTCTGAATAATTCCGTAGGCCAGCTTCGCCTTTTGCGACGCTTCGGCAGGATCTACCCCATCTGCAATCAGTCGCTCCCGCGCCAAATCCTGCCCCGCAATACAAACGGCCCAGAAAGTTCCCAGCCCCACTGCGGCCATCAGCATGGCGCCAATCGCCCTGCCATTCCACGGAGCAACGGAAAACAATTCGATCAAACTACCCTGTTTCTGTTCGCCTGCTTTCGCGGCGGCCCGAGCTTCTTTCCACTTCTCGGGTTCCTTGACCGAGATACGAACCCAGACAATCAAGAAGGCTGGTAACACCCCGACAAGGTAGGCATACTGCCAGTTGGTATTAACCAAATACGCCGCAATCGCAGCGAGCCAGGTTCCCACAACCGAGGAGGCATGAAAGATACTGGATGCCTGAGCCCGGGCCTTCTTCGGAAACACTTCGGAAACTAGCGCAGCGGCTACAGCCCATTCCCCGCCGACTCCCATCGCCACCAGGAAACGTAAAACGGTGACATGCCAAAGCTCCGTTGCAAAAAAGGTAAGTCCGGAAAACACCGAATACATCAAGATCGTTATGATCATGATGGAACGACGACCAAACCGGTCGGCAAGTATTCCGAAGAGTATTCCACCGACGGTGCCTCCTAGCAGAAAAACTCCAAGGAACCACTCTCCGTATTTTTTGACATCAGAGCTGCCCAATTCCTGACCCAGAATTTCGGCCAGCATATCTCCCCGGGTTAGATTGAAAATCTGACCTTCGTATACATCAAAGATCCATCCTGCCGAGGCGATTATAAGAACCAGCCATTCATACCGGCTGATTCCGTGATACCACTTGCTGTTCGTTTCGAGTTGGTTTGACATGAGAATTCAAAGGGATGTATCAGAATCCCCGAACTTTGGCTACTACGGAAAAGCGCAGATTCCACTTGTTTCACGGCCCCATTGGGCCGATACCTTCTGGCGTTATGGCACTGGAAAAAATCACGACTGTCAGCGGAAAAGGAGTTCACGTTCCCGGATCGGATATCGATACGGATCGAATCATTCCCGCGCGCTTTATGAAGTGTGTCACTTTCGACGGACTGGGCGATTACCTGTTTTACGATGTGCGTCACGAAGAGGACGGATCCAAAAAAGAACATCCTCTCAATGATGACAAGTTTGCCGGTTCCAGCGTTCTGATCTCCGGTATCAATTTCGGTTGTGGCAGTTCGCGTGAGCATGCGCCACAAGCCATTTACCGCGCCGGCTTTCGCGCTGTCATCGCGCAAAGTTTTGCGGAAATCTTTTTCGGCAATTGCTGCACCCTGGGTGTTCCCTGTGCCGCAGTTTCGGGAGACGACATCGCGAAGATCGTGGCAGCTGTTGAAGCCGATCCCTCTACAGAAATCACGATCGATGTGGAAAAGCAGGAGGTCCGCTTCGGCGACGATTCTGTCCCGGCTAACTTCCCTGATTCAGCGAGAGATGCTTTTCTCGGTGCCAAATGGGACCCGATTGGCGAACTGCTGGATGGCAATTCTGAGATTGAATCGACAGCCGGACAGCTGAGCTATTTCGCTCAGTAGAAACAAACGAAGAATCGGTTATTCTGCAGACTCGATTTCCTGCAGGCCGTTCTCGATCAATTCTCC
>JAHDCN010000174.1:0-3859 GCA_020629815.1 Verrucomicrobiota bacterium | reverse complement strand
TCCGGCTGCTTACCCGGAAATAAAGCTTCCGCGAAACCTGCCTGATTTTTGTCACCTGAAACGGCTGCCTCCGAATTCTTTGATTCCTCTTCCCAAGGCAGCTTTTCACTGTAATCGGCAGATGTTTTCGGAAGTGATGTCGTCCTCTCGCTAAAAAGGGCCGCTTTGTCTTCGTTGATTTTCGGCGCATTATCGCCAAATGGAGACTCACCGGGAGCCTGCGCTGAAGGCTGTTCATTCCCTAGCGAAAATCCTTGCGCTGGTGCATTGGAAGATGGCGGAGGGTTTGGACTTTCGATCTCAGCGGGATTCGCTGATCCAGTGGAAAAGGACATCGGCGGCGGCCCGACACTATCCAACATGGAGTGATTTTCTGCCCTACCCGGGTTCTGTTGAACCGGCCCTGCTTCAATTTCAGTCGGCTCAGGCGTGGGTATTGCCGATTCAGCTGTTGGTGAAATCGGCTCTCCAAAAGCGGTTTCCTGAGTAGAAAGGTTTTCCACAACCACCTGTCCGGGGGCCGTTTCCATCGCCCTTACTGGAGTTTGGCAATGAACGCACTTTCCGGACACTCCGAGGTGCTGACGTCTCAGATTCAGTCCCTTGCTGCAGACCGGGCAGGACAGCACAAGGACATCGGATAGATCCGCTTGCTGAGGCTGTTGAGCCGGACTCGCCGGAGTTTGAGGAAATTGATTCATGTAACAAGATGGACGCTGCGGCGGGTAGGAAAGTTACTGCTTATTTTCCGATTCCGGCTCGGCTTGTTTTGCTTTAGATTCCTTTGTCCAGTCAGGGTCCAACCCAATTTGTTTACTGAACTTTTCTGCCATCACCAGCTTTGCTTTTTCTACATACTGCTCTACTGGGAGAAAGAACGAAGCAATTCCAATGCCAGCGATCAGTCCCAATAAGACGATCATGGTAACCTTTACCTTAGGAGGAACTCGCAAACCATCGTCTGCTTTCTTGATCGGCGGAGCCGGCGCCGGTGTTGGCAACGGTCCTTCTGCACCGGGCAACTGCACGGCTTGTTTCGCCTCATCCTCAGTGGAAGTCCCTTCACTTTCGACGGGTTCCCCTGCGGTAACATCGTTTACCTCGGATTCTGCTTCAGTCCCGGAGGCCTCTTCGCCAACTGGCGGAGCGGTTTCGCTCTCCGTTGAGTCTGGTTCAAAAGGATTGGCAGGCTCGGACTCAAAAGCATTGGCGGGAGCAGCTGCGGCAGCAAAGGCGTGCAGTGGCGGATCAGGTTCTGATCGCTCCTCTTTGTCATCCGTGGTGGGTCCGGAGAAAAGAGAATTATCGGAAAAGGCAGGTTCAGGCTCAACATCCTTCGGTGTTTCAGCAGAGAAACTGTTTCCGGACATGTCAGACTCTGCCGATGGTTCAGAATCAATTTCAAAAGGGTTCTTTGGCTCTGTGACGGGAGCGGCGAAAGATTCCGGCTCAGACGGGACGAAAGACGATTCCTGCGAAGCAGGAAACTCATCTGAAGCAGGCTGGAAGAATGAGGGCTCTGCTGACCCGGGATCATCGTCTTTCGGCGGCGGCGGGGTCAAAACAGTTGCCGTCTCACCTGCTGGATCCTCAATAGGTGCAAACGGGGACGCCATATCCGCAGGACCGGCGTCGAGTTCAGGAAACAAGGATTCGGGCTCCTGCTCCGATGATTCCTTCGGCTTCTCTTCCTCAGACGAGCCGCTTTCTGTTGGAGCATCTGCCGAAGGAAACGGAGCGAAGCTCGCTGAAGGCATGTTAGCAAACCCATTTTCAACAGGGGCTGCTGCTGCGCCCAGCAAAGCGTCAGGAATTTTGAAACTGGAATCCTCCTTAGGACCTTCTTTGTCTGGCTCCTCTGCGTCTTCACTGTCCGGAGCATCAACCGATTCAGCAGGTGACACAGTGATCGGTTCGAAGGCAGACTCGTTTACTGAATCTTCAGCCTGTTCCTCTTTGGTCTCGGATTCAGGCTCTTCAACGACGATCTCCGCCTCAATCTCCATTTCGACCGGTCCGGCATCCGCATCATCCTCTTCGTCTTTCTTTTGGCCGGGAAGCTCCATCTCTATCTCGCTCTGGATAGTTGGTTCCTCATCAAAATCCTGAACAGTCAAGTTTTCGAGCGATTCGAGAGACATATTCTCCAGTTCCTGAAAGAGAGGCACCTCCATCGAGGCTTTACCTTCCTCATCACTGATTTCCTCCTTGTCCTGAACAATCTCAGCCTCGATCACTTCTTCCGACTGCTCTTCCGCTTTGGGCTCTTCCTCCTTCGCTTCAGAAATAGATTCACTGCCAGCCTCCGATTGAGCTGTCGGCTCCGGTGCACTCGAAGCGAGAAGAAATACACCAACCTTCCCTTCTCCCGTTTGAGTCGCTACAATTGGGCGCTCGCACCAGACACATGCGCCTTCCACACCGAGGTGGACGCGCATCAAAGTCAATTCCTCATGGCAGGCGGGGCACTCCACTGTGATAGGAGCCGATTCGTCTTCGGCAACAGGTTCCGCTTCCTCTTCAACAGGCTCTGGCTGGTCCTCCACAACATCCTGCTTCTCTGCTACTGGCTCGGATTCAATTGTCGGCTCAATTTCTTCTACCGGCTTAGGAGCAACATTTATGACCTCGGAAACGGACGGTATCGGCCCAGAATTTACCGTTTCCGGTTCTGAATTTGCTTCTGATTCGACAACCAGATTGATCTCATCCAGTTTTTCCGGCTCTTTGGCTTCCTCTGCTGTCGCCGGGGGCGGTGTAATGATCGGGGCCGCTTCTTCCTCCACATCTACGGAAATAGCTTCCTCAGTCGCAGGCTCCTCATCCAGAGACACAGGATCGACTTCCGGCTTCGGCGAGTCATCCTTCTCTTCTGTGCTTTGGTTACTGGTAACGACAAAGGTTCTGTCGGAAGCAGTCACTCCGAAGGAGTGAGAATTCTCCTCCACGGAAGGCTTCGAAACATTTTGTGTTTCGCTGGCAGCGGATAGGCTACCCGCCATAAAATCGGATGACTTGGAAATGACTACATCAACTTCAGGAGGAAGTTCCTCTTTTTCCGAAACAACGACCTCTTCGATCTCGGCTGTGGGTTGTGCTTCTTCTACGTCGGAAGTTGGTGGCTCTTGATCAGAGGAAATCTGTTTTTCCTGATTGCGAGGTTTGAGTCCGGTCAGCCCTCCGCGCTGAAAGGACGGAGGCGACGTTTCTTTCGCGCCGGGTAAATCTAAATCCTCCGGTCTGGATGAAAGGGCCAAATCCTCCGGTTCTTCAGACTGTTCAGATTGAGGCCTTTGGTCGGCACCATTCTTCCCATCGAGTTGATTCAGCATCGTCTGCCCGAAACCAAGCGAATCCAGGAATCGTCCGGTGTCAGCCTCCGTTGACTGTTCTTCAAAAAATATGGGATTCTCTTCGGAGTTTTGATCCATAGCGTAGCAGCCCCTTTTGCTAAAAGTGGTTTAATTTATAAAAATAATAGGAATTTTATTAAATATCAAAAAGTTTTTCGCTGAATATTTGATTTTTTAGATAAGTTAATAAAAATTGTCGTATGCGCCTCTTACTTTTTGGAATTATCGCAGGATTGGGATTCAGCGCCCTCCTTCTGTCGACTGGCTGTGTCACGAATCAGCCTCTCAGTCCAGCTGCCTCCCCCTCATCGACTGGATCCGGCATCCGTCTGAGCGAAGCAGACAAAGCGGCTATTGGTAAAAAGATATGGAAGAACGAGTGCGCTGGAACGGTAGAAGGTTTAACGACTTGGAATAAGGGCGAAGATTTCCCCTCCCTCGGTATCGGCCATTTCATCTGGTATGTAAAAGGTCGGCCCGGGCCTTTCGAGGAGAGTTTTCCTCCA
>JAHDCN010000173.1:1416-6247 GCA_020629815.1 Verrucomicrobiota bacterium | reverse complement strand
AGTCTTTTGCCGCTGCTTATTTATAATCGGCACCTCGATCACTGTTTGCGCAGTTTTTGACCCAGCTCTCCCAGGCCTGACTCATTGTGGCAACGAGGTTGGGCATTCGTGAGGCAAGGTTTTTCGTTTCGCCGGGGTCATCGATCAGGTCGTACAGTTCCCAGATTCCGGTTCTCTTGGTCACGTAGGCTTTGTAACGGTTGTCGCTAATCACGCCCTGAAACTCGTCCTGAAATGCGAGCGGCATTGGGCGTTCATGCATTTTTTCCTCAAACAGAGGATTCAAATCGATGCCATCCATGGGGCGGCGAAGGCTATCTGGCGGAAATCCGGCAGCCGCGAGAATGGTTGGGAAATAGTCGATGGTGCCGGTGGGGAAGTCAGTTTGACCTGAGCGGAGTTTCGCTGGCCACTCGAGCATTCCCGGCACACGAATCCCACCTTCGTACAGGCTGCGTTTCCGGCCCCGGTAGGGACCTGCCGATCCGGGATCTCGAATATTGCCCTCCGGTCCATTGTCGCTGCAGAAAAACACCATGGTATTTTCCTCCACTTTCCACTCTCTCAGTGCTTTTCGCAGACGACCGACTTGTTCATCGAGGGCGGTGATACATCCGTAGTAGTTCGCCTCAAACTCGGTGTACTGGCTGTAAAGCTTGGTGTGCTCCGGACCAGCCACTACGGGCAAATGCGGAGCGTGGAACCAGATGATGGAGAGAAATGGTTTTTCGGCCTCGACACTTTCTTCCATGAAGGGAAGTGCGGCGTCCATAATTACTTTCGAGTTGTCGCCTTTGAGGCGCGGATCATCGATGGGAACAGGTTTGTTTTCGCCTTCCCAGTAATAGGTCCCATAGAATTGCTTGGCTTCCCCGGGCTTTAGCGCGAACCAGCCGAGGCGTTTACTGCCGCGACCAGTCGGATAATACATCGGATCATAGGTAGGCACTTTTGATTCGGTAACAAAGCATTGGTCCACTTCGTGATGCCACGGAGCGGAGTAGTCTTTGATATTTCCCGGGTTCCCCCGGTTGGCGTCCTTTGTTTGAGTGGTCAGGGTGCCTAGGTGCCATTTTCCAAAATGACCTGTGCGGTAGCCTTTGGTTTTGAGGGCTTCGTAGAGGGTGAATTCCTCCTCTTTCATCCGGCCTTTGTTGGCCGAGTAAATTCCGTAACGAAACGGATGCCGCCCAGTAATCACCGAACCGCGGGTTGGCGAGCAGACTGGTGCGGCGGCGTAAAACCGATTGAAGCGCAGGCTGTTGCGCGACATCTCATCGAGATGAGGCGTTTGGATAATCTCGTTTCCGTTGTAGCCGACATCTCCCCAGCCCAAATCATCACACATGATCAGGACCACGTTGGGACGACTGGGGAGCTCGGCTTTTTCCTCCGATTCTGAATCGACTTTCTCGGCATCCTGAGCGGAGGCAGAGATACAGAAAATACTGATGAATAACGCGAGAAAACTGCGTTTCATGAGATGCGGAACAGTGAAGAAAGGAAATTACACTCCGGCAGCAGCCAGCGATTTTTCAATCAATGCCTTGGACGCTTTGACTCCGGGTATAGGTTCCAGTTTGGATCCCTCCCATTCGATGGCAAGCATGCCTTTGTAATCTGACTTCGCGATCATCTTCATCAATCGCGGGTAATCAAAATCAGGCTGGTTGCCTTCGTCATCGAAGCTGTGCATTTTGCAGGAAACGGACACGGTCCAGGGCAGCATGGCTTCTGTGCCGTCGTAAATGTTCTCTTTCTGTTTTCCAAAGTCGGGCATCAATCGACAGGCTGGGTGGTTCAGCTTTTCCATTACCTTTGCCAAAAATGCACCGCGTTGACTAAGCGGTGAAGCCCCTGGCTCGATCACTACCATGACGTCTTTCTCTGCCGCAGCATCGGAATACGGTTTCAGCGCTTCAACACATTGTGCAATGGCGGGGACTTCTTCTTCGCCGGGTGCCTTCAGAAAAATCCGAACGTAGTCGCAACCAAGCTTCTGTGCCCGGGTAAGAGAAGGCGTGAGTTTTGCCAGACTGGCTTCGCGTTTTTTCTCGGAAGCATCGAGGGCACCAGTCATGAGAAGAAAGAGATCAGTTCCTGCATCAGCTGCACGCTTTTTCAATTTTCCCAGGTAGGCGTCGTTATCGAGTTTGTCTTGTGGAAGGCCACCTTCCCAAAGGTCGATGGCTTTAATGCCAAACTTGTCGACAGTGAAGGCGGGAAAGTCGAGAGCATCCAGTGAACCGTCTTTGATCAGGGCGCGGAGAGAATACTGAGACAGAGCAATCTGGAACCGATTCTTGTGATGGTCGGAAAGAGCGAAAGGGGAAACCGCAAGAGCGGAGGCGGAAGTGAACAGAAATTTGCGACGGGACCGGAGTACATTCATGTGGTCATGGTAACGTTTTCCCACTACGTCGCAATCATCTCTTGCGAGTGAAACCTATCTGATCGCGCTGTTGATTCTGCTGGAGTTCTCCGTTTACCCTAGTGCCGTGAGAATTGTATTTCTATGGGGAGCGCTTCTGTCGATCGGTGTATCGGCAAACGCTGAGAAAACGGCAGCTGAGCTGGCTGCGGGTCACTCAGTGCATGGCGAGGTTTTCAACGAAGGTCCGAGACAGGCAGCAGTGTTGATTCCGGGGACTGGCGATGTCCATTTGAAGGTGTCGACTGGCTCCGAGACTGCGCAGAAGTTTTTTGATCAGGGCATAGGCCAATTGCATGGCTTCTGGGATTTCGAAGCAGAGAGGAGTTTCCGTCAGGTCGCGAAACTCGATCCGGACTGTGCGATGGCCTACTGGGGCATGGCGATGGCCAATTTCAAAAACGACGAACGCGGCAAAAAGTTCATTGCGGAAGCAAAGGAGCGGAAAGAAAAAGCGACCGAGTTCGAACAGATGTGGATCGATGGATTAGAGGCGTACTTTTCCGATACAAAGAAGGACAAGAAAAAGCGACTTCGCGAGTTTGTCCGTTCACTGGAAAAGATCGCTGCGAAGTTTCCCAATCATGTTGAGCCGCAGGCTTTTCTTTTGAAGCAAATTTATTTCAATCACGGGAACGGTCTCTCGATTAACAGTCACTACGCCACGAATCTACTGGCCGAAAAGATTCTTCAACTCGATCCCGATCATCCTGCCAATCATTACCAGATTCATTTGTGGGATCGCGAAACTCCGGAGAATGCGTTGCTGGCAGCTGCCAATTGTGGACCGGCCGCCCCCGGGATTGCTCACATGTGGCATATGCCGGGCCATATTTATGCCCGACTTCATCGTTATGAAGATGCGGCCTGGCAGCAGGAAGCTTCAGCACGGGTGGATCATGCTCACATGATGCGCTACCGAATTGTGCCGGACCGTATTCACAATTTTGCCCACAACAACGAATGGTGTATCCGCAATTTGAATGCACTGGGGCAGGTAGAACGATCGATCGCATTGGCGAAGAATATGATTTCGCTACCACGGCTACCGAAGTTCAACGAGAAGGAAGAGCAGTCGACCTACAATCCCGGAGGCAGCAGTTGGCAGTATGGTCGTCAACGCCTGCGCGACACCTTGGTGAATTTCGAAATGTGGGACGAGCTGATTGTTGAGCTCGATAGCCACTGGTTGAAGCCGGACGGCAAAGCGATTTCGTTTTCTGACTATGATCGCTGGATGGCGATTGCACATTTGCAGTCAGATCGAATCGAAGAGGCGAAGGTCTACATCTCTTCTCTTCGAGACCAACTGGAACAGGAAAAGGGAAAAAAAGACCGGGCAGTCTCCAATGCGCAGTTGAAGGCTCAGTCAGCAAAGAAAGATCAGAAGGGCGTCGAGCAGGCAGGCAAAACGGCGGAAAAACCTTTCACAAAGCGCGTTACTGATTTGCAGAATCGACTCAATGAAGTGCTCGTGTATCAACACCTTCTGACTGAGAACAAAGACAAGAAAGCTGCCCTGGCTTTGCTACCGAATTTAAAGAATGTGGCAAAACATCGCCATGCCCGCCTTTGGCATCTCGCGGGAAATCAGGAGAAGGCCATTGAGTTGGCCGAACAGGCTGTGAGTAGCGCTAAGAACGAGGTCGTCCCGCTGATTCATCAGGTGGAGATTCTTCATGGCGCAGGCAAAAAGGACAAGGCCCGGGATGCTTTCGAGAACTTGCGCAAGGTGGCCTACTTTGCCGATTCAGAATTACCGATTTTGCAGCGTTTGCAGCCAATAGCGAAACAATTCGAATTCCCAAAAGACTGGAAACTCAAGCCGGAGAAATCAAAAGATCTTGGAGAGCGGCCTGATCTGGCGTCGCTAGGTCCATTCCAATGGTCAGCGCCAGCTGCCCCGCAATTTGCGCTCCCCGATTCGAAAGGAGAAACAATTTCACTGAAGGATTTTTCCGGGGAGCCGGTGTTGGTGATTTTCTACCTCGGTCGAGGCTGCTCTCACTGTATGGAACAGCTCCAGGCATTTACCCCTCTTTACGAAAACTATGCACAGGCCGGGATAAAAGTGGTCGCTGTCAGTTCTGATACACCGGATGGATTGGCGAAGACTCTTCAAGGCGCGGATAACGGAGAGAACCCTTTTCCGTTTCCCCTGATATCCGATTCAACACTCGAAACTTTTCGCGCTTATCGGGCCTATGATGATTTCGAGGAAATGACTTTGCACGGTTCGTTTCTCATCGGACCCGATCAGAAAATTCTGTGGCAGGATATCAGCTACGAACCCTTCATGCAGGCAGACTGGCTGCTGGTCGAGGCAAAACGAATTCTCAGTCTGCAATAAACGCAAAAAGCCCTCTCTCCGATGGAAAGAGGGCTTTGGGGATTTGAAAA
>JAHDCN010000173.1:0-1316 GCA_020629815.1 Verrucomicrobiota bacterium | reverse complement strand
AATTTTCCGCCAAACTTGAGGATGCCACGGGCAATGCTCTCGGCAACGGCCTGGCGATAGCGGGGGTCGGTCATCGCATTTCGTTCCTTGTAGTTACTGACGAATCCGCCCTCTACCAGGATCGCCGGATGTCTGGTGTTTTTCAAAACGGAAAAGTTTGCTGTTTTGACACCGCGGTTCCGCGCCCGGGTACTTTTGATCAGCTCGTCCTGCACCAATCTGGCAAATTTGTAGCCTGTGGAACTGCGGTAGTAGGTCTCGATTCCCAATGCCGAAGTTTTCCAGCTGGAGTTGAAGTGAATACTTACGAAGACCGCATTTCGGTAGCGGTTGGCGCGGGACGAGCGCTCTCCCAGACTGAGATATTCATCGCGAGTCCGGATCATCACGGTCTTGAAACCGGCCTTCTGGAGAAGCGCCTCCAGTCGGCGGGAAACGTCCAGATTGATGTGTTTCTCATACACCCATGAATTGGCGGCGCCGAGGTCACGACCTCCGTGGCCTGCGTCAATGATTACGGTTCGGAATGCCTGAGCCGACGGAAGAAATCCGAAAAATAACAGAAGGGCGATGGCGACCTGAATCAGAAGGGGTCTTTTGCTAGGGTTTGCGTTCATGTTCTCGTGCTTAGTTAATTTAACTTCTCTGAATAGTTTTTGCAAATTAAAGAGTTATTTTTTTGAAATTTCTCAAATTTGATAATTTTTTGTTCTCAAAAATTCAGATTTTATGTATAAATAGACGAAGCAGGATGCGCCTTATGTAAATTTTTGGTTTTTGAACAAAGGAAGAACGATTGGGTGCAAGACCATCTTAGTAGTTCTGCTTTTGCGAAGACTTGCATTCGTCCCCTCCCCCTGAGAGAGTTTCCCCATGTCTTTGGTTTGCGTCTATTCAGGAGCTCTGCATGGAGTGGATGCGCTTGATGTTGAAGTGGAAGTCAACGCATCTGAAGGCGAGATCGATATCAAGATCGTTGGTCTGCCGGATGCAGCAGTGCGCGAAAGTGTCGATCGCGTTATGACTGCGATCAAAAATAGCGGACTGCGCTGGCCGAACAAACGGATCACTATCAATCTCGCGCCGGCGGACATGCGCAAAGAGGGTCCGAGTTTTGATCTGCCAATTGCCGTCGGCATGGTGGCGCTCGATCAGGATAGCAATGGTGCGCTGAAAGAAGATGCCTTGGAAAAATGTGCGATTGCCGGTGAGCTCGCGCTCGATGGCCGGGTCCGGCCGATCAAAGGAATCCTGCCTCTGACTTTGCAGGCAAAAGCCTCCGGAAAGAAGGCGATTCTTGTGCCAAAGGAAAACGC
>JAHDCN010000172.1:3212-6257 GCA_020629815.1 Verrucomicrobiota bacterium | reverse complement strand
TGTGAATCCGCCGCAGGACTGTGCTGCTTGTCACCGATAAGTCGAATCGCTGAATTTTGTTGGAACACGAATCTGAATGAAACGTAAGTGGAATCATCCGGAGCAACCTGAAGCTTCTCGAGTTCATTGGCGCAGTGCTGGTGAGTTGGAGGATTCGCAGGAATTCCGTGGCTGGCTGGAGCGGGAGTTCCCGCAGGGTGCTGCTGAAATGGATGCGGACGAAGATTCCCGTCGTGGTTTCCTGAAGTTGATGGGTGCCTCTACGGCTCTTGCTGGATTTGGTGTGGCTTGTTCCCGTCCGGAGCGTCATCTGGTTCCTTACAATGAGCATGTCGAGTGGGCGGTGCCCGGGCGTGCTCTGTATTATTCTACAGCCAAGCCGCGCACGGGTGGTTTGGGGTGTGATCCTTTGGTGGTGGCGACTTATGAAGGTCGTCCGACTAAGGTGGATGGTAATAAGCTGGCTCCCGGTCGTTCCGGTGGTTCGGATGCTTACACGCAGGCTTCGATTTTGGATCTCTATGATCAGGATCGATCCAAAGGGTATCTGAAGGCTGGTGTGAAAACTTCGGCGACTGATTTTGCGGAAGGTTTCCTGAATGGATTTCGCGAAAAGGCGGATGGCTCCAAATTGGGTGTCGTGGTTCCGCTTTCGACTTCGCCGACTCGCAATCGTTTGCTGGGTGAAGTGGCGAAGCGCTACTCAGGTGTGAAGTTTTACTGTGCTGATGCGCTTTTGCCGCAAGGCCAGTTGGATGCTTCCAAAGAGGCTTTCGGTGGGGCGCTTCCTGTTCCTCGGCTCGATAAGGCGACGCGCATTCTTTCTCTGGATTGTGATTTTCTTGGTCTTGATCCGGTGGGTGACGATTCGGTCGCTGAGTTTGCTAAGGGTCGTCAGCCAAATAAAGACGGTGCCAAGATGAATCGCCTCTACTCAGTGGAGTCGGCGTTCACTCTTACAGGCGGTCAGGCGGATCACCGCTACCGTATTGCTGCCAGTCAGGTAGTGGCTGTGGCGGCTCTGATTGCGAAAGAGCTCGGGGTTGCTTCGAGTCTGACGAAGCTGAATCAAAAAGTTTATAACACCAAGTGGATCAAAGAATGTGCTGCTGATCTGGCTTCGGCCAAGGGTAAGGCAGTCGTGGTTGCGGGTTCCCGTCAGCCGAAAGAAGTTCACTTGCTGGCTGCTGCGATCAATCAGGCTCTGGGCGCGTTTGGTCCAATTGTTAGTCTGGTGAATCACGCATTGCCTCAGCTGGGGTCGGTTTCCGATCTGGCGAAGGCGATCAAGGGCGGTGCGGTGGAAACGCTAATCGTTGCCGGTGAAGGTGACTTGCTGTTCGATGCTCCGTCCGATTTGGGTGTTGCTGATCTGATTTCTGAAAAAGGCGTGGAGCTGGTTCATGTTGGCTCTCGTGTGAATACCACGGCGGAAGCTGCGAGCTGGCACGTTCCCGGTGCTCACTATCTGGAGAGTTGGGGTGATCACCGAAGCCATTCCGGGGTTTACTCGATTCAGCAGCCGATGATCAATCCTCTGTGGGGTGGTGTTTCGGAAAATGATTTTTACCTGTCTCTGTTGGCTGATGCCGAGGGGAATGCGAAGTCCGGTCTGGACGCAGTGAAAGAAACTTTCGCTTCTGTTGGTGGCGATTGGACGAAGACGCTGCGCGACGGTTTTGCCAAGGGTTCTTCTTTGCCGAAGAAAGGTGCTGATGCAGTGAGTGTTGGTTCTGTTTCGGGTGAAGTGGCTGATATGCCTTATTCGGAGGGTTTTGAGGTATTGCTCACCACGGGTGGTGCTACCTACGATGGTCGTTTTGCCAATAATGGTTGGCTGATGGAGGCTCCGGATCCGATCACGAAGTTGACCTGGGATAACGCCGCTCTGATCAGCTGGAGCACGGCGGAAAAAATGGATCTCGAAGATGGAGATCTGGTTTCTCTGACGATTGGCGATACCTCTGTGGAGGTTCCGGTTTTGCGCGCTCCAGGTCATGCGGATTACGCTTTGAGTTTGCCGCTTGGCTACTACGGAGACAAAGGCATTGGCTGTGTCGCTGAAGGTGCCGGTTTCGATGTATACCCTCTTAAGTCAACGACCCAACCCTATTGGGTCAGCGGGGTAACCCTGTCTAAAGTTGGGAAGAAATACCCTCTGGCGCTGACGGCTGAGCACTACAGCATGGAAGGTCGTGCGATTGCCCGTGAGGGAACGGTGGAAATGTTCGCCGATCACGCGGATTTCGCTCAGCACCAGGGAATGGATCACCATATCCCGGAAAATATTTCGCTCTACAAAGGGCCGGATTATCTGGGGCAAACCCATGATGCCGAAGAGCGCAATGCTGCGAACGAAGCTCCGGCGCTGAACGGTCACGCATTCAAAATTGATCCTCACCATCAGTGGGGAATGACGGTGGATCTTAACACCTGCACCGGCTGTAATGCCTGTGTGATTGCCTGCCAGGCGGAAAACAATATTCCGATCGTGGGTAAAGATCAGGTGATGCGCGGTCGTGAGATGCACTGGATCCGGATGGATCGCTATTTCACCAGTCCGGTCGATTCCAAGTTGGTCGCCGACATGGGTAGTCCGATTCAGGGTAAGAAAGAAGGTTACGGTGATGAGCCGGGTCGTCGTCGGGTTGATGATGATGCGGTCGAAATGATTTCTCAGCCGGTCGCCTGTCAGCAGTGTGAGAGTGCTCCCTGTGAGACGGTTTGTCCGGTGAATGCGACGGTGCACACTGCGGATGGTCTGAACGCGATGACCTACAACCGTTGTATTGGTACTCGCTACTGTGCGAACAACTGCCCGTACAAAGCGCGTCGATTCAATTACTACGATTACAACAAGCGTGCGCTGGATGAGCTTCACCTGGGGCCTCTGGCTCCGGCGGCTGGTAATGCGACTACGACACAGCAGCTGCAGAAGAACCCGAATGTGACGGTTCGTATGCGTGGTGTGATCGAGAAGTGCACCTACTGCGTGCAGCGTATTAGCGCGGCTAAAATTGCGGCGAAAGCAGCGGCTCGCGATTC
>JAHDCN010000172.1:0-3112 GCA_020629815.1 Verrucomicrobiota bacterium | reverse complement strand
ATGGCAGATTCCACAACAGTAGATGAGAGCAAGCTTCACCCGTCCGAGGTGGAGGGGATTGCTCGTGAGCCGTTGGTGCTGAATAACCGCTCGATGGGTTGGATCACGGACCGGATTTGCGGCATCGTGGAAAACCGTCAGCCGTTCATTTGGTGGCTGCTTTTTGTGCCGTCCGTTGCTCTGTTCGGCTGTCTTCTTTTTACTTTGGTTTACCTCGTATCGACCGGTGTCGGTGTTTGGGGGAATAACCAACCGGTTGCCTGGGGTTGGGCGATCGTGAACTTCGTTTTCTGGATTGGTATTGGTCACGCGGGAACGCTGATCTCGGCGATCCTGTTCCTGACTCGTCAGAAATGGCGGACCTCGGTCAACCGCGCGGCGGAGGCGATGACGATTTTTGCGGTGATGTGTGCCGGTATTTATCCGGGTTTCCACGTGGGCCGTTTCTGGATGGTTTGGTTCCTGGCTCCCGTGCCGAATGCCAACGCGATCTGGCAGAACTTTAAGTCGCCGCTGTTGTGGGACGTGTTCGCTGTTTCGACCTATTTCACCATCTCTCTGATTTTCTGGTACATCGGTCTGATTCCTGATTTGGCGACTCTCCGTGACCGGGCGCGCACCAAGTTGCCGCGTTTCCTTTACGGTTTCTTCGCTCTCGGATGGCGCGGTGGTAACCGCCAATGGCGTCACTACGAAATGGCTTACCTGTTGTTGGCTGCTCTTTCGACTCCGCTGGTTTTGTCCGTGCACTCTGTCGTTTCGTTCGACTTCGCAACTTCCGTGGTTCCCGGCTGGCACACGACCATTTTCCCGCCGTACTTTGTGGCCGGGGCGATTTTCGGTGGCTTCGCGATGGTGCTGACCCTGATGTTACCAGTACGCAAGTTCTACGGTCTCGAGGATCTGTTTACGCTGAAGCACATTGATAACATGGCGAAGATCATCCTGCTGACCGGGACGATCGTTGGTTACGCCTACATCATGGAGCTGTTCATCGCGTTCTATGGTGCGAACAAATTTGAGTCGGATGCTTTCCACTTGCGGATTTTCTCCGGTCCCTACACCTGGGCCTACTACTGGATGTTCTTCTGTAACGTGATTGCACCGCAGATTTTCTGGTTCCAGTCGATGAGGCACAACCTGTGGGTGGTCTTCATTGTGGTGAACTTCGTCAACGCCGGTATGTGGTTTGAGCGATTCGTGATTATCCCGACGACGCTGGCGCGTGACTTCCTGCCGGGTCAGTGGGGTAACTACTCTCCGTCCTGGGTGGAGAAGCTGATGTTCCTTGGAACTTTCGGTATGTTCATGATGCTGTTCCTGTTGTTCCTGCGCTTCCTGCCGGTGATTGCCGTCAGTGAGGTGAAAGGTATCCTGCCGCAGTCTGATCCGCACTTTCCGGATTGGAAGAAGCTGAAGGAGAAACGCAGAAAGGCAGCGGAAGCCTGAGAATTTTGAATTGAAACGTTTGATAAGCCGTGAGTGCTAGCGATAACAACGACAAGTCCCTGTTCGGATACGTAGCTGAGTTTGATTCAGCGTCCGACCTGTATCACGCTGCCGAGAAGGTGCGCGATTCTGGCTTTCGCAAGTGGGATGTGCATACGCCGCATCCGGTGCACGGGATTGACCACGCGATGGGGCTGGGCAAATCCTGGTTGTCCGCAGTGGTGCTGGTCGGTGGTATCACCGGATCACTGACAGCGTTGTTCCTGCAGTTTTTCACTCAGGTGAGTCTTTACCCGACCGTGGTGCAGAACAAGCCGACTAACCTGTTTACCTTGCCGGCTTTCTTCCCCGTGACTTTCGAGCTGACGATCCTGTTTGCCGGTTTCGCAACCGTGTTCGGGCTGTTCACTTTTATCCTGTTGCCGATGTGGCACCACCCGCTGTTTGAATCGCAGCTGTTTAAGAAATTTTCCGATGACGGGTATCTGCTCGTGATCGAATCCCGTGACCCGAAATTCAAAAAAGAGCGGACTCAGGAGTTCCTCGAGGAAATCGGAGCAGGGGAGATTGAGGCGGTTTACGCGTAACGAATTTTTGTTGGTTTATTGAATTAGAAGTAGCGAATCATGCGTTGGTTTTTTCTGGCATTAGCTTGTGTGATCCTCACGGTGGTAATTACCTTCGGAGTGCGGGGATCCAAGTTTTCCGGCACGCCGTTTGAGCTGTTCCCGGATATGGATCGCCAGTACAAGGTGAAATACCAGAAGCCGAGCTCGGCATTTCCGGATGGTATCGGCTCACGCAAGCCGGTCGAGGGAACCGTGCCGATGGGATTTGCGAAGCCGCTTTCGAAAAAAGGCGGCATCCCGAAGAGCGATCTCGATTTCGCTGTGGGTAACGATTACTACAACACTGGTCAGTTCGGTGACAATTACGGTAGTGGTTATCCAAACGGCCTGAAGGTCGATGCTTCGCTGATTGAGCGCGGCAAGGAACGCTATGCGATCAACTGCGTGGTGTGTCACGGCGAGTCCGGCAATGGACAGGGTGTGGTTTCCAAATACTGGGCGCTGCCTCCGACTGCGAACATTATTGATGAGCGCGTGAGTGCTTTGCCCGAAGGGCAGTTGTTTTGGACGATTTCCAACGGGAAAGGCCTGATGGGGCCCTACAAAGGGACGATCACAGTGAAAGACCGTTGGGCGATTGTTGCCTATCTCAAAGCGTTGCAAAGCGCTGCGAAGTAAGAATTTGAACCGAAGAAACCAAGAATCAGAAACTGACACATCATGGCAGGACTGAAAGATGCAGACGACTTTAAGGACGGAGAGCGCTTCGATAGCGCTGGTCTGCTGAAACTGGTGTGCCTCGTTGCCGGGGTAATTGGCTTGGCGATTTTCCTGGTCATCGCTTTTACCTCCGGGGAAAAGACGACCGCAAAATTGGCCTACAGCTATCTGTTCGCGATCATTTTCTTCCTGACGCTTTCCGTCGGAGGATTGTTCTGGACGTTGCTGCACCACGCAACTAACTCAGGTTGGGGCACGGTAGTGCGTCGCCAGATGGAGAACATCGGGACCATGATCCCTGTGGTGTTGGTGCTTTCAATTCCGCTTTTGTTCCCCGGTTTTCGCGATGCTCTCTGGGAGTGGTTCCCGGATCG
>JAHDCN010000171.1 GCA_020629815.1 Verrucomicrobiota bacterium | reverse complement strand
ACCTCGTGTTTCCACTCATCGGGATCGAAGGCCATGACTTTTTCAAAATCCTCCCGGCTGAAGTCGAGACCTGCGAAATTGAAGTCCTCATACTCCGGCACCCAGCCAATGTCGCTTTCGTGACCGGCAGCATGCCCGGCGCATCGATTCACAATCCACTCCAGCACCCGCATATTCTCGCCAAAGCCAGGCCATAGAAAGTCGCCCTCCTCATCGAGACGAAACCAGTTCACATGAAAGAATCTTGGCACCTGCTTCACCTGCTTGCGGATCTTGTACCAGTGCTGGAAATAGTTACCCATGTTGTAACCGCAGAACGGCAGCATGGCAAAAGGATCACGACGCACCTGACCAATTGTTCCAGCTGCAGCGGCAGTCATTTCAGAACCCATCGTCGCGCCGACATAGACTCCGTGAGACCAATTGTAGGCCTGGTAGACCAGCGGCATCGTCGTCTTGCGTCGTCCGCCGAAAATGATTGCATCGATCGGAACGCCGTCCGGGTTTTGCCAATCGGGATCAATCGTTGGACATTGATCTGCAGGAGCAGTGAAACGGGCATTCGGATGCGCGGCTTTTTCATCGGAATCTGGAGTCCAGTCGTTACCCTTCCAATCGATCAAATGATCCGGAGCTTCCTTGCTCATGCCTTCCCACCAAACGTCGCCGTCATCGGTTAGCGCGACATTGGTGAAGATGCAATTCGCCCGCATCGATTCCATCGCATTCGGATTGGAATCCCAGGAAGTTCCGGGTGCGACACCAAAATAACCCGTCTCCGGATTGATCGCATGCAGCTTGCCGTCCTCGTGCGGCCACAGCCAGGCAATGTCATCGCCAACGATGGTCGTCTTCCAGCCAGCCTTTTCATACTCCTCCGGCGGCACGATCATGGAGAGGTTGGTTTTGCCGCAGGCGGAAGGAAACGCTCCGGTGACGTAGGTCTTGTTGCCCCGCGGGTCTTCCAGACCAAGAATCAACATGTGTTCCGCCAGCCAGTCGTGCTCCCGCGCGATGTTGGAAGCGATTCGCAAAGCCAGACATTTTTTCCCAAGCAGAGCATTGCCGCCGTAACCGGAACCATAGGACCAGATCTCCCGCGAACGGGTAAAGTGCACGATGTATTTTTCGTCATTGCAGGGCCAGGGCACATCGTCTTCCCCTTCTTCCAGCGGAGCACCTACGGAATGCAGACAGGGAATGAAAAAACCGGGCTTGGGCCGACGCGTCTCGATCTTGCCGGACGCTTCATCTTCCAGACGCTTCAATACCTCAGCGCCCATGTGCGCCATGATCCGCATATTCACCACAGCGTAAGCCGAATCAGTCACCTGCACTCCAATCTTGGCCAACGGAGAATCGAGCGGCCCCATGCAAAACGGCACCACATACATAGTGCGCCCCTTCATGCTGCCGCGGAATTTTTCCGTCAGCAGCTCGCGCATCTCACCGTCTTCCATCCAGTTATTAGTGGGCCCAGCCTGATCTTCGCGCTTCGCGCAAATGTAAGTGCTTTCCTCTACACGGGCGACATCCGATGGAGCGGATCGGGCAAGGAAACTGTTTGGGCGTTTCTCGGGATTCAGGGGAATCAGCGTTCCCGCATCGACCAACTCGGAAGTGAGAGTTTCCCACTCTTTTTCTGAACCATCACATAGGTAGACAGAGGCGGGCTGACAAAGTTCGACGACTTGGCCAATCCATTTATTGAGAGCTTTGTGTGCGGTAAGGGCAGTATCAGTCATGGTTGTTGGAATGCGGTAGTAAAACCGCATTCGGAGAAAAGTCCGCGAATTTTCTCACTCGATTTCCACTTCCTTCGCCACCCAGCGCACCGCCTGGCTCACAATAGAATGCAGCTCGGGAGTCTTTTCGGGATGTGGGCTCACTGACATGACGCGCCCCTTACCAACCCGGCTCGTTACAATCGCCGGCGTATTGATCATCGTGCCCTTTTGCTCCGCGACTTGACCGTTCTCGCTCCGGAACCAGGCCAATACTTGATAGTCCTCAACTTCATCGAGCCCATGGGGAGAAATGATCGGCCCATTCGCATAGCGAACTTCGAAACTTTTCGGTATCCCCTTTTGTCCAAACAAGCTCTCTCCAAGCGGTGACAGCTCCATATCAATTCCGGTTTCCTTGCCCCGATACCAAAGCTGCTTCTTTCCTTTTCCGGGAACTTCTACCGTTCCGGTAAACGCCTTTGAATCGACCAAGCGCAAAGACCAACTGTAGCCAGAGGAACATAAATAAGCCCCGGCACACACTCCTACGTAACCACCTCCATTTTTCACAAACTTCTGCACCGCAAGTCGACCTGCTTCACTAATGGCCCTTGCCTGTTTGCTCCCACTCCCTCCGGGAAAAACCAGAACATCGAACTGCCCGAGAATCCTGTCGCTCATTTCTGCAGCCCCGATTCTGTGAACATCCATACCTTCCGCCGCCCTTATGACTTCAACTACGTTCTCGCGACTCGGCCCTGTTCCTTCCCCGTCAAACATTCCAACTTGGATGGGTCTGGAGGAACTCGGACTGGCGATACGTTGCCCACAATCGACTTCGACCATTCCGATTTCGTTCAGCAGGACATTTACCATTGCCCGATGCTGTCGGGTCCTGATCGAGAGCGGTTGAAAATTGTAGGTTGTTTCCAGAATCAGCCCTTCGGCACCCATGACTCGAATACAAGCCCCGGCAATTCCCGAAGACACCGGCCCACTACGAATCAAAGAAAACTTCCGATCGGGATCACTGACGGTTTCGTCCGCTGCCGCAATCATCCGCTTCGCCAGAGCATCCATTTTCCCACTACCCTGATAAATCACACTGGACCCGACCGATTTTTCTTTTCCTTCAGGCGGCTGATGGGAAACACGAAATTCATAGCCTTCGTGCAAATCGATTAGCCAGTCAGGTTTCACCTTCACAGCGAACTGCCAAAGTGCTTTGGCTAGCTCCCCCTGCGGTTGCACCCGCATCCGATTCGGTTCTTCCAGAGAGGGAAAATTGCGGTTCAGATTCTTGCTTGTCTCAGGCTGCCCGGGTGTGAGTCGAGTCTTCGCCTGTAAGGCCATTACATTCGCACGCGGAACGACCACCATTTTCCCCCTAACAATGGGCCAATGACGAATCTGTTCTGCGGCTCTCGCACCGGCCGGCTCATTCCCGTGCATTCCTCCAATAATCAACACTGTCGGGCCTTCGTGATCGGAATCTACCACGTAGTAGTCAGTCTCCCAATCTGTGCCAGCGGCAATTTTTCCACTCGAAAATCGAGAGCCCTCTGTCTGCTGCTGGGCCGACAGCCACGCCCCGGAAAAGGCGAGAAAAATCAAACTCAACAGAAACTTCATCCGGACAATCCTAACCTCATTGAAAAAGAACGACATGGCACAAAGGCGGCTGACTCTGACTTACGATATCTGAAAATACACAGTATGCTTTCTTCATGAACAGCCGTCGAAACTTCCTCACCGACACGGGCATGGGCATGACCGGCATGGCTCTGTCGTGGATGATGTTTCGCGACGGGCAGGCATCCGAAGCAGGCTGGTCCCCACCCGATGGGAAACCACACCTTCCCCCAAAAGCGAAGTCGGTAATTTGGATTTTCAATATTGGTGGAGTCTCTCACATGGAAAGCTTCGACCCGAAGCCGATGCTGACCAAATACGGCGGTATGTCGATTGATGAAACGCCGTTCAAAGACATCATTGCCAAAGACAAGATCGACAAAATCCTGCTCGATCCGAGCAAGCAAAAGCGGGAAGTGTTCAAAGAAATCCTTCCGCTGCAAACGGGCTTCAAACGCTACGGCGAGAACGGCATTGCCGTGAGTGACTGGTTTCCCCACATGGGCAGCGTCGTCGATGAAATGACCATTGCCCGCGGCATGTGGACCATCGACAACAATCACGGTGCCCAACTCACTTTTCACACGGGACGGAAAGTTACGGAAGGAGCGTTTCCCACGGTCGGGTCCTGGGTCAGCTATGGTTTGGGAACACTAAACCGTAACCTCCCGGAGTATGTAGTCCTCGGCAATCCGAGCGCCGACTGCTGCGGGGCGGCCTTCACTCATGGTGCTTCGTATCTCGGTCCTCAGCATGCTGGCGTCCGCATGAAAGTGGATCCGAAAGATCCGCTTAGCTTTGTTCGTCCGGCGGATAAACAACTCACACCCGAAGAACAGAAAGAGAATTTCGGACTGCTCGGAAAACTGAACCGCATTGCCGGAATCGACTATCCAGATGACGCCAAGCTGCAGGCGCGGATTAAAAGCTACGAGTTGGCTTTTGAAATGCAGACCGCCGTTCCCGAGGTGATGGACTTGGAAAAAGAACATCCGGAAATTCGCAAGATGTATGGCCTGGAACAAAAGGAAACCAAGCCATTCGGCGAGAAGTGTCTCGCGGCTCGACGTCTGGTGGAACGTGGCGTTCGTTTTGTTCAGGTCTTTCATGGCTACACCGGCAACGCCGGAGCCTGGGATTCGCATCGATCGATCAAGGCCAACCACACCCGATTGGCGAAGCAGGTTGACCAGCCTGTCGCCGGCTTGATTAAGGACCTCAAATTGCGAGGACTGCTCGATGAGACTCTTGTGGTTTGGGGTAGCGAATTTGGCCGAACGCCTGGTGGTGATCGACGCAGCGGTGCTCCCGGCGATGGACGCGATCATCATCCGCACGGTTTCAATGTAGTTATGGCTGGCGGAGGCACCAAGAAAGGGTTTGTTCATGGCGCTACCGACGAGCTCGGATTTCATGCTGTAGAAGGCCGACACTACGTCACCGATTTGCATGCGACTGTGCTGCACCTGATGGGCCTCGATCCACGGAAGCTAGAAGTCCCGGGCCGCAAGCGACTGGAGCGCGACTTTGGTGAAGTAATGGAAGGAGTGATCGCCTAGCCACCGGAAAACAACTGCTCTAATTGTTGAGACAGCTCTCTTCCTTTTTCTTCATCGGCTGAATCCAGCCTCCATTCAATTCGGGAATACGAATCGCAGGCTCCGTGATCCACTTCGTAGACATCGCAAACGATCAGCTCTATACCACTGCTCAAATTTAGATCGAGCGTGCGGGTATAGATTTCGCTGTTGTAGAGGAAGCCTCCCGACTCACTTCGTTCCTTTTGGGCAGAAACATACGAAGCTCCTTCTTCCCACAAAGAAATAGCCCCCTGCCCTTCCTGTAGTGTTTCCAAAATCACTTCCCAATCTTCGGGCAGTGAAATCCCCTGATCAGGAAACAACCCCACAACACTGGCAACAATTTGGGCAAAACTCTTTCCTGAATCGGAAACCTCACCTTCAAAAGAATGAGCCATCACCGCACCACAACAAAATCATTGTGATTCAACAGCACCGTTACGACCCGCTCGCGAGTGCGGGCTTCATCGGTTTTGGCTTCTGTGAAGAACTGTTCGCAGACCTGGCGCTCTTCTGGTTTCGGCTGCCGTCCGAGAATTCGCAGGAAGGCATCGCCGACGAAGTCTTCGGAATCCTTCATCTGACCCGCCAGCTTCTCAGCGGCGAGATTGGTCAGCGGCGAATTGTGCATCGCCAGCGCCTGATGTGGTTGAACGCTTTCGTGACGCAGGTAGCACTCCGTAACTTTTGGTCCGTCGAAAATCTGCACGAACTTCACCAATTTCTCGTGAGCATGGCGCAGGTAAATCGAGCGACGCTGTGATTCCTGAGCCGACGTGTGGGCAATATCAGGGCCGCCCATCGACTCATCAAGCCGACCGGAAACCCATAGCAAATTGTCGCGAACAATCTCCCCTTCCATGCGTCGACTCGGCATTCGCCAGAGATAGTGATTGTCCGGATCGCTGGCGAGATTGGCTTCGTCCGGCGTTCCCTCCTGACGATAGGTCGCGCTGAGTAGGATCAGCTTGTGCATGTGTTTCATGCTCCAGCCGCTTTCCATAAACTCGTCAGCCAACCAGTCGAGCAAAGCCGGGTGAGTTGGTTCACGACCGTTGGCACCGAATTCATTTACGGTCGGCACAATTCCCTGTTCGAAATGCCGCATCCAGATCTGATTCATCGCCACCCGGGCGGTGAGCGGATTTTGCTCATTGGCCAGCCAGTTGGCAAAAGCCGTCCGTCGGCCGGACGATCGATTCGGAAAGCTGGCCTGACGCTCTTTGAACTTGGTAGTCATCTCGGCCTTCATCTGCTTTTCCGCAGCAGCGAGCGCCTTTTTGGCATCGGAGATTCTCTTCTTGGCGGAGTTCATCGCTTTGGTAGCGGC
>JAHDCN010000170.1 GCA_020629815.1 Verrucomicrobiota bacterium | reverse complement strand
TCGTTGCGAAATGCAATTGGCGGGCAGGAGTGCCCGCTGCCCCATTGGTCCGCTGGACAGCGAGTGACGTCGCTATTCGCGCACCAAACCCATATCTTTCAATTTCCGCTGCATCGTCCTGCGGGAGATCCCCAGCAGTCGGGCGGCTTCGGTTCGGTTGTCACCGGTTTTTTCTAAAGCCAGCCGGATCATGCGCTTTTCCATTTCAGCGAGGTTCAGGCTGGGTTCTTCTTCGGAGATTTCCCCATCTGAGGTAGATGCTGACGCCGAGGGTAGCCGCAAGACGTGTTCCGGTGAGTCGCTGCGCAAAAATGGCGGCAGATGCCGAATGCCGATCTTGTTGGTGTTACACATCACGACGCCATGCTCGATCGCAGTTCGCAATTCGCGCACATTGCCCGGCCAGTCGTATTGCAGCATGCGCTGAACCGCATCCGTGGTCAGCGTCATTGGCTTCTTGTTGTTCTCTTCGGTGAATTCGCGGAGAAACGATTCCACCAGCAGTGCGATATCTTCTTTTCGTTCCCGCAGGGGCGGCATTTCGATATTCACCACATTGAGCCGAAAATAAAGGTCGTCACGGAAGTCACCGGTCTCGACCAGGCGGGCAAGATTCTTGTTGGTCGCGGCGATCACCCGGACATCGATGCTGATTGGTTTGTTGCTGCCCAGCCGCTCGATGGTTCGTTCGCCGAGGGCTCGCAGCAATTTCACCTGAGTGTTGGAATCAATTTCACCAATCTCATCGAGAAAAATCGTGCCGCCGTTGGCTTCTTCGAATCGACCGATCCGTTTTTCCGAGGCGCCGGTAAACGCGCCTTTCTCGTGACCGAATAATTCACTTTCCAGAAGCTGCTCGCTGAGAGCTGCGCAGTGCACGGTGACCATCTTGGATTTGGGTCTGCCGCTGAGATTGTGAATCGCCCGGCTGACCAATTCCTTCCCCGTGCCGCTTTCGCCTTCGATCAAT
The DNA here is from genome assembly GCA_020629815.1 of Verrucomicrobiota bacterium. Classification (GTDB taxonomy): domain Bacteria; phylum Verrucomicrobiota; class Verrucomicrobiia; order Verrucomicrobiales; family DEV007; genus Arctic95D-9. Next base: position 5,300 of record JAHDCN010000170.1, on the reverse strand, counting down.
ACAGTGGCGCGTGTAGGGGCGACCTGTTGGATTGTTTCAAAAACGGGCACCATCGCCCGCGATTCACCGATGATATTCTCGACACCAAAGCGCTCTTCCACCTGAGCTTTGAGGGCAACGACTTCTTCCTCGACGCTGCGACTGCGCACGGCCCGCTTGATGATGATTTCCAGTTCATCAATGTTCAGCGGCTTGCTCACGTAGTCGTAGGCGCCGCGCCGCATGGCTTCCACTGCGACATCGACGGAGCCGTAGGCCGTCATCAAAATACAGACAGGGGAGTGGGGCATCGCCAGAGCCTGTTGGATCAGATCGAGGCCGTCCTCTCCACCGAGCCGGAGATCGCTGACCATGACATCGACTTTCTCGCTGGTCAGAATCTCTTTTGCTTCAGCGATATTCGCTGCGACGTAGATATCGAACTCATCCTCGAGTGACATTCGCAACCCGTCGCGGGTGTGTTTCTCGTCATCGACGATCAGCACAATCTTATCAAAAAAATCCATATCAATCGCTCACGGTATCGACGTCGATCACGTTGGTTGTTTCGCTCTGCGGTGGCAGGAAACGCATCCGCTTTTCGATCCTCGGCAGGTAGATAGTCACATCCGTACCTTTGCCCTCTTTGCTCTCAAACTCCAGCTCGCCGCCGTGCTCTCTCACGATGCGGTGCACAATCAATAACCCCAGTCCGGAGCCGGCCTTTTTGGTAGTAAAGTAAGGATCAAAAACCCGACCGACCTGGTCACCCGGGATCCCACCGCCGTTGTCGGAAAAACTGAGCATCACGTTAAAGTCGTCAGCCTCGGTTCGAACGGCGATCTCGCCATCTGATCCGATCGCCTGGGCCGCGTTGCGAATCAGGTTGTAAAACACTTGCTTGAACTGATCGGGGTCGAGCCGCAGTTGAGGCAGCTGCGGATTCAGATGAAGCGTCAGGTCGATCCGGCGATCCTGAACTTCCGGTCCGATAAATTGAATCGCTTCCCGCAGCAGTTCATTGATGTCGCAGTTCTCCAACTGAGGTTGCGTCGGTCGGATGGCGCTGAGAAATTTCTCTACGATGAAATCGAGGCGCTTGATTTCGCTCTGTGCGATTTCCAGGGGTCCGGAGAGTTCTGCCACCAGCTCGGGGTCGGCCTTTTTCTTCAGCTTTCGCTCGATCAGCTGCAGATGAATGGTCAGTGAGTTCAGCGGGTTGCCAATTTCATGGGCGACGCCGGCGGCCAACATAGTGAGCGCTGCAATTCTCTCCGACTCCAGTTCCTCCTGGTGAACCTGCCGTGACTGGGTGGTATCCCGCAGGATCAGCACATATCCGCCCGGCAAGTCTTCATCGTCCTCGTCGGTTAACGGCGATATGTAAAAATTGAGAAAGCGGTGCTCCGGGTAAAAGACTTCCAGGTCGCGGTTGGTCACGCGGTCGGACCGGACCAGATCTTCCCACTCCAAACCGGGGAACTGATCAGTAACCGTTCGACCCAGCGTTTCCCCGCGCTCCAGTCCGAAAAACTCGCAAGCGGTCCGGTTGATGTAGTGAATCGATCCATGCGCTCCGGCCACGATGATTCCTTCACGCAGCACATCGAACACATTCTCCAGGAAGCCCTTCTCCTGCACCACTTTCAGGACATAGCGTTGCACCTCTTCCGGATCGACTTTGTCGAGGCGCTCAATCAGTTTGTCGATGAAACCGGATTTCATGATAGGGTGAGTTTCCAGATGAAAAAAGAGGAACCATCCGATCCCGTTGTCGTGGTTTTCAGCACGTTTCCCGACAGTGTGATAGCGCGCCAAATTGGCACAGATTTAGTAAAATCGCAACTCGCTGCCTGCGTCAATATCACACGCGGTGTGGAGTCGATTTATCGATGGAAAGGAAAGGTCGAGACTGCGGAGGAAGCGCTGGCGATCTTCAAAACGCGGGAGAGTATCCTGGATCTGCTGGTGCCCCGTTTGCGTGAAGCGCATCCCTACGACGAGCCGGAGATAATCGCGCTGCCGGTAGTGGCCGGTTCATCGGGCTACTTGAACTGGGTCCGCGAGTCGACTTCGGGAAAGCGGTGGTAGCTGAATCAGGAATTGCCAATCGCTACCAGATGAGACTACTATCTGGTTATGGATAAAAATACCTTCTCGCGGCGCGGATTTGTTTCTTCTTCGTCCGCAGCTGCAATCACAGCAGTTGCTGCTTCGATGCACAATCGCTATTCGCTCGCGGAGGAAGATGCGAAGAAATCCGGAGTCGGCGGAAAGATTCAGCACTCGGCCTGCAAGTGGTGCTATCCAAAGATTTCTCTCGAAGACTTTTGTGTGGCCGGAAAAGAGATTGGCCTGACTTCGGTGGACCTGCTTGGTCCCGATGACTTTGCTACCCTGAAAAAGCACGACCTCCATTGTGCGATGGTGACGGCTCCCGGTGGAAAATACACCATTGGTGGAAAAGAGAAAAAGATCGGTGGAATTCCCAATGCGTTCAACCGCATCGAGCATCACGATGCGCTGGTCGAGCTGTATGAGCCATTGATCAAAGCGAGTGCCGATGCCGGTTTCAAAAATGTGATTTGTTTCTCCGGAAATCGGGACGGTCTCGATGACGAAGTCGGAATCGAAAACTGTGCCAAGGGTCTGGAGCGCTTGATGCCTCTGTGTGAAAAGCTCGGTGTCACCCTGACCATGGAGTTGCTGAACTCGAAGGTGAACCACAAAGATTACCAGTGCGACACGAGCAACTGGGGCATTGCCCTGTGTGAGAAACTCGGCTCCGAGCATTTCAAGCTGCTCTACGACATCTACCACATGCAGATCATGGAGGGCGATGTGATCGCAACGATCAAGAAGTCGAACAAATACTTCAGCCACTACCACACTGGTGGCGTTCCCGGTCGTCACGAGATTGATGAAACTCAGGAGCTTTACTACCCGGCGATCATGAAGGCGATTGTCGACATTGGTTTCCCCGGCTTCGTAGCGCAGGAGTTTATCCCGGCCCGCGAAGACAAAATGGCCTCCCTGAAACAGGGCGTGGAAATTTGCACAGTGTAAGTGGGGAGCGGTAATGCAGAAGTTCTCCCGGCTCCGGCGAAACTGGCGAACAGTGGCAGGGTGTCTGTTGCTGGTCGTCTTTTCCCTGACGGCGCTGGCGCAGGATTCTCTGAGAACGGGAAACGTTCGAGCTACCTACTTCGGTATCCGCGATGGCTCGGTGCCGGAAGACCCGCGTGACTTTGGCCGGTATACCTATTTCCCCAACTGGGGGGTGAATCAGGAATTGCCGAACGATACCTTTTGCTTCGCCCGGCTGCGATACAACAGCGGTAGCTGGATGGGGCGCAACCAAAAGTGGCGCACTGACTATCCCGATAGTGAACTGAATTTCTCCTATCGCCTGCAGCAGCTGACCTCGCTCGAAGTCGATCCGCGTGGCGCGATCGTCGATATCGATCCCGAGCAAATGCGCCACTACCCGTTCATCTACATGATCGAGCCCGGTGACATTTGGATCACCGATGATGAGGCAAAAATCATGCGCGACTACATGCTGAACGGCGGATTCATCATGGTCGATGATTTCTGGGGCGCTTACGAATGGAAAAATTTCTACCGCGCAGTGAAGCAGATGTTCCCGGATCGGGAGCCAGTCGAGCTGGAGTTGGATCACCCGATTTTCCACATGGTGTTCGACCTCGATATGAAACCGCAGATTCCCGCTGTCGGTATTGCGATACGGGGTCGGGAAAGTGGGATCACCTACGAGTGGAACAAGCCCGGCTCTCAGACGCCTCACTACCGTGCCATCCTCGATGATGATGGCCGGATCTGTATGATGATCTGTTTCAATACCGACCTCGGTGATGGCTGGGAAGAAGAGGGGACTGATCCCTGGTTTTTCGAGACCTTTTCCGAGCCCTATGCCTATCCGCTCGGCATCAATATCGTCTTTTACGCGCTCACACACTAGCAGGGTTTCCTTACCTTGACCCGTTTGTGATCCATCGTAGCTTGTGCGCCTCTTCCATCGCCGCGTGAAATTGCTGTGCCGAAGAGTTTTATCGAATCCAAATACCTTATGAAAATCTCTACCTGCTGCGGTTTGTTCGCAGCCGTCGGCCTCGCGGCTCACTCACTTTCTATTATGCCAGCCCAGTCTCAGGATGAAAAACCTGAATCTTTAAAGGACCGTGTCAGCTACGGCTACGGTGTCATGATTTCCCGTCAGCTGAAAGACCGGGGAATCGATATCAATATCGAGCAGTTTGCCAAAGCGTTCAAAACGATCACTGAAGGTGGTGAGCCAATCCTCAGCGAAGCCGAAATTGGTAATGCCTTCGATGAGAACCAAAAACTCATCGATGAAAAAATGGCTACCGGAGCAGACAAAGAGAATCTGCAGGCCGGTAAGAAATTTCTCGAAGAGAACGGCAAAAAAGAAGGCATCAAAACCACTGATTCCGGTCTTCAATACGAAGTGCTGAAAGAAGGCGACGGCGAACAGCCAACCGCAACCGATCAGGTAACCGTTCACTACCACGGAACTCTTCTCGACGGTAAAGTGTTCGACAGCAGCGTCGATCGCGGTGACCCGGCAACCTTTGGTTTGAACCAGGTGATCCCCGGTTGGACCGAAGGCGTGGCCCTGATGAAAAAAGGCGCCAAATACAAATTCTACATTCCCTACAACCTCGCCTACGGCAGCCGCGGAGCGGGAGCCGACATCAAACCCTACAGCACGCTGATCTTTGAAGTTGAGCTGCTGAAAATCGGCGGCGAGTAATCCGATTTCCGATCCAACAGGGTATGGTCGATGACTGTACCCTGTTAGGTCATTGACCTAACCCTGTTGACTCCGTGTTGCGCAAGATCGTTTCCGGAGGCCAAACGGGCGCTGACCGCGCTGCTCTCGAGTGGGCGATCCAAACGCGCGGTGCAGTCGAATATGGCGGTTGGTGCCCCGCCGGGCGAAAAGCCGAAGACGGCCCGATTGATGAGCGTTTCCTCCTGCAGGAGACACCATCCGAAAGCTACGCCCAACGCACCGAGTGGAATGTGCGTGACAGCGACGCCACAGTGATCTTTTCCCTCGAGGCGAGTCTATCGGGAGGCTCTCAGCTTACGCTGGATTTAGCTCGAAAGTGGAAGCGCCCCTGCCTTCATATCAGCCAACTGCGCACGAAAAATGCTGTAGAGGAGTTGCGGCAATTTGTTGATGACCACTTTGTTGAAGTTCTCAATGTCGCGGGACCTCGAAAATCGAGCGAACCGGGAATTGGTGAATTCGTTACGACCTGTCTTGACGAAGC
>JAHDCN010000169.1 GCA_020629815.1 Verrucomicrobiota bacterium | reverse complement strand
CAGGGCGTTTACGACAACACGCTGATCTTCCTGTTCAGCGATCACGGCATGAAACTGCACCGCCACAAGCAGATGCTCTACGATGGCGGGATTCACATGCCGTGCATCGTCGCCGGCCCGGGAATCGATGCAGGCAAGGTGCGGGACGATTTGGTCAGCGGTATCGACGTTTCCGCAGCATCTCTCGCCGCCGCCGGAATCAAAGTGCCGAGTAAGATGGAGGGGCGCGACTTCCTCGCGGCTGATTATGAACCGAGGGAATACCTGGTCTCTGCCCGCGATCGCTGCGATTACACCATCGAAAAAATCCGCGCGGTGGTGACTCCGCGTTTCAAATACCTGCGCAACTACCTGACCGACCGCCCCTACATGCAACCGACCTACAAAGATGGCTGGGAGGTAACGAAAAAATTTCGCGATATGATGGCAAAAGGCGAAATGAACGAGACGCAGTTGCTGTTTTTCGGCCCGGACCGCGTGCCTGAAGAATTCTATGACGTGGCCAACGATCCGCACGAGATCAACAATCTTGCGAATGATCCGAAGTTCGCGAAGGAACTGGAACAACACCGCGCCTATTTGGCTGAATGGATCAAGGAAACCGGCGACAAGGGTCAGGCACCGGAATCGGATATCGGATTGGAAGCGACTCTCAAACGCTGGGGAGACAAATGTGTGAATCCTGAATACGACCGGGTGAGAAAGAAATGAGGTGGTTTGTATTTTGCTTCGTAAGCGTCTTTGCCGGTTGTGCTCAGGCGGATGATTACCCCTGGGATATTGCCGAGTTAAAGAAGACTCCCGACTTCCGCTGGGAAAAGGATTCCGGTCCGATTCGGGAAATCATCTACTCCGGCAACGACTTTCTCGGCAAGCCGACGGAGACCTTTGCCTTCTTCGCCTCGCCTGCGACGATTGGTGGCTTCGAGCCTGAAGTGAAAGGTCAGTTTCCCGGTGTTGTGCTGATTCACGGTGGCGGTGGCACAGCCTTTTCCGAATGGGTGCATCTGTGGGCGAAACGGGGCTATGCCGCCATCGCCATGGACCTCTCCGGTCGCCGGCCACCCTCTGCTGTTCTCGATCCAGAAACGGGGGCCTTCCAGAGCGACGCCGGTTTTCAGAAAGGCTCCCGGAAGCGGCTGGAAAAAGGCGGCCCGGAGCATGGGCGTGAGCAAAAATTCGACAGCATTGGCGGTGATATTTCTGACGACTGGGCCTACCACACTGTGGCCAACGTAATGCGGGCGCACTCGCTGTTGCGCAGTTTCCCGGAAGTGGACGGGAATCGAACTGCCGTCACCGGAATCAGCTGGGGCGGCTATTCCACCTGTCTGGTGGCCTCTCATGATGACCGGTTCAAAGCTGCCGTTCCCGTGTATGGCTGTGGTTTTCTATACGAAGGCGAATCGGTGCAAAAGCCTGCCATCGACGAGCTGGGCGAAAGACGTAAGGAATGGATTGATCGCTGGGACCCGTCGAATCACCTGAAGCAATGCCGCGTGCCGATCTTCTTCGTCAACGGCACACACGACGTTCACTACCCGCTCGACAGCTATCAGAAGTCTTTCGATGTCGTGCCCGGCCCGAAATTCATCCGCATCGAACCTCGGATGAAGCACGGGCACAAACCCGGTTGGGAGCCGAAAGAAATCGGCCGGTTTATCGACTTCTATTGTGTTCCGAATTCCAAAGCGCTTCCGGTCATTTCCAAGATGTCGATAGAAGACGATCGCATTGTCACTGCCACAGCAAAAAGCGCGACGGGAATTGCCTCCGCCAAACTTCACTACACTACGGAAACCGGAAAACGTTCCGCGCGGAAATGGCAGGTTATGGATGCTGCGTACGATAAAGCAACCAATCAATTGATGTCTACCGAATCACTTCCCGCCGAAGCCAACACGTGGTTTATTACTGTCACCGACGACCAGGGATCGCTGATCAGTTCTGTCGTAAAATTCGCCCCCTGATGTCCGACGGACCACCAGACCTGCAGAACTCGCGCTGGCGAATTCTGGACCATTTGATCGAAGCTTCTCAATGGGAACGAGCCGAGCAAGTAGCTCTCGATCTGTTGAGCGAGAATCCAAACTCCGGGACCGTTCACCAAAAGCTCGGCTTCATTTACTTGTGCCAGAGCAAGGCGCAGAAAGCACGGGAACATCTCGAGATTGCTCTTCAGCAAAACGGCAACGACGACACCCTGTTTTACTTTCTCTCCCTGTTGGAACACGAGGCCAAACAATACCGGAAAGCCTCCGAATGGATCGAAAAAGCCATCGCCATCGATCCAGAAGTTTCCGGATACTGGCAGCAACTGGGTTGGATCTGTTATTCGGAAGAGGACTATGCAGGCGCGGTAAAAAGCGGTGAACGAGCCCTCGAACTCGAACCCTACGATGCAGAGATCCAGCGGCTGATCAGCAATGCCAGATCAGAAATCGCCGGACCAGATGGAACCAAGCGCAAATCAAAACAGCAGATTGAGGAACTGGAACGGGCTCTGGAGTTGGAACCCGAGAATCCCTTTCTGCATCAGAACATCGGGGTCATCCACCTGGAGGAACGACATGACCCGAAATCGGCTGAACCATATTTTCGTGAAGCGCTTCGAATCGAGCCAACGAACAAGGATTTTCGGGATTCATTACTGATTTGTTTGCGGCGTCGCAGTCTGGTGCTTCGTCTTTTGTATTTACCACTGAAACCAGTCGAATGGATCGGGGCCTTATTTGGCTGGATCGATGATCTTCCCGACGCCGTGCAGTGGCCCATTTATATCCTGTGTGGAGTTCCGATTCTCTTCTTACTGGCCTTGATGATCACCGGATTCCTCCTCTGGGGGGTGGTCTGCTATCCCTTAATCGCTGCCTATCAGTATCTGATTCGGGCAGATATTCGTGCGCAGGCGTATCAGGTGAAATCCCTGGGTAAAACCGTGAGCCCCTTTCATCAACTTCCCTTCGGCATCCGCTTCGGCTTGTTTGCCATTATCGCAGCAGGGTTTTGGCTGGGAATCGGCTACCTGTTCCGGGCGGGTTATATCGGGGCAGGGCTAGTCATCATTGTTCCCATCCTGATGGTCATCGCTGTGATCGCCGGGTGGATCATCATGTTTCGCGAGGACCGACAGAAGAAAATCAACAAGCAGCGAAATCAAAAGATGTTTGGCGAATAGCAGCGCGTCATACTCATCCCGCTTGGCTTGCGATTCGTAGTTTCTCCCTGACAGTGCAAGGGTATGGCATCATTCGATCTGCAGGCGATTCGCGAAGATTTTCCCATCCTCTCCCGCGAGGTGGATGGCAAACCTTTGTCCTATCTCGACAACGGCGCGACGGCTCAAAAGCCGCGTTGCGTGGTCGATAAGCTGGCCACATTTTTCTCCCACGAAAATGCCAACATTCATCGCGGAGTCCACTACCTGAGTCGCCACGCGACCGACGCCTACGAGCAGGCTCGCGAAACAATCTCGGAAGCCCTGAGTCTAACTGAGGAACAACAACTGATTTTCGTTCGCGGAGCCACCGAAGCGATCAACCTGGTGACCAACGGACTCGCTTCCGAACTACAGCCCGGTAATGAGATCATTCTTACTGTGATGGAACACCACGCGAACTTTGTTCCGTGGCAGATCCTCGCGGAGAAAAACGAACTGAAGCTGCACTTTGTGCCTGTGCTCGACGATGGATCACTCGATCTCGAAGACTGGAAGTCGCGCTTCAATGAGAACACCAAAGTCGCTGCCTTTGCTCACGTTTCCAACGTGCTGGGAACGGTGAATCCCTTGGCAGAAATGACAGCCTTTGCCCGCGAGCGAAACGTGCTCACCTTAGTCGATGGCGCGCAGGCTCTTCCGCACGGGCCGGTCGATGTCGGTGGTCTGGGGTGCGATTTCTATGTTTTCTCCGGACACAAAGTCTACGGCCCGGACGGCATCGGCTGCCTGATTGGCCCGAAAGAAAAACTCAATACATTCCCTCCGTATCAAAGCGGCGGCGACATGATTGAAATCGTTTCCATCGATGGCACCACCTTTCGGGAAGTTCCGGAAAGGTTTGAAGCCGGGACGCCGAACATCTCCGGTGCGATTGGGCTGGCCGAAGCATTCCGCTACATGGCTGAAATCGACTGGCATGCCGCGCAGGTCCACGAGCAGTCTTTGCTCAAGTATGCGACGGAAGAGTTGGCGAAACTAAACGGCATCAAGTTTTACGGAACGACAGCCGACAAAGTTGGCGTCATTTCCTACCTGCTCGAATCAGCTCATCCGCACGATGTCGGAACGATTCTCGACTCCGAAGGCGTCGCTATTCGGGTCGGGCATCACTGCGCTCAGCCCCTGATGCGTCACTTCGGTATCGCCGCCACCGCGCGAGCATCCCTGGCCTTTTACAACAACCAGGAAGATGTGGATGCCTTGATCCGCGGGATGAAGAAAGTGGACAAGTATTTTGGCTAGGGCATTTTAGAAAGATGAGGACGCTGATTCTTTTTCTTTTGCTGGTTCTCGTTTCATTGCCCGCTGCTGCCCGAGACATCGGACTTTTTGTATTCGATGAAAATTCTCGCGAAAACGTCGAAGGCGAAGTCATTAACGGCACTCTGATTCAGAAGATTCCTCTTAAGAAAGTCGACGTCACCCATATTGTATTGAGGCACGACACGGAAGATAAAGAACAAATGTGGCTGGAGTGCCATCTCACCTCCCGCGAAGACCCGGGCGACTTTTATTTCTTCCAGCTCAAAGAAAGAGACCTTCGTGGTTTTGTGGTTCGGCCGAGTGAGTTTCACAAAGATGGCTGCAAGTGGGCTCTTTCAATCATTGATCGCAAGATAGGAGAAACAACGCTGGCGGAGATTGCGAAAGATCTGAAACTGGCCAAAGAGAAGGTCCTCAACCAGCTGGACTAGTCATCAATCCGAATGAATGGTTCAAGCATACCCTCTTTGCTCACCGACCTAACAGGGTTAGGTCAGCGACTGTACCCTGTTGGGTGTGCATTCTTCCTGCTGACGACTTCCCTTTCCGCGCAGGAGCAGCACGAGTTTGCCACCAACTACAGCGGCAGCTGGCCGCCGAAGGATAATCCCAAATTTACCGCCGATCTTCGCGAGCGGATTCTTGCCCATTCGAATCCGGTTTCGATGGAGCCGTATTCGCTGCAGCTGAAAACCGATTACTGGGAAAAGCTGGAAGAAAAACACCAACCGAAGCAGGAGCCGAAACTCACCTATGAAATGGTCCCGATTCAGGGCGGCACGTTTCGAATGGGCGCTTCAGAAGGTGACGAAGAAGCGCTACCCGACGAAAGGCCGGGGCACTATGTGAAGGTCGACCCATTCTGGATGGGGAAATTCGAAATCACCTGGGACTTGTTTGAACCGTTCATGATTAGCGGAGTTCGGCGCGACAACAAAGGTCAACGGCTCCAGTTTTCCCTCGATAACACGACCATGCCCGACGTTGTTTCGGCGCCAACTTCGCCTTATACCGAGATGAGCTTCGGAATGGGACGGGGCGGCTTTCCTGCCGTCTGCATGACGCATCATGCTGCGCAAAAATTTTGCCAGTGGCTCAGTGCGAAAACCGGACATTTCTATCGACTTCCGACGGAAGCGGAATGGGAGTATGCCTGTCGCGCGGGAACAGTGGGCCCGTTTTCCTGTCCGACTGATGAACTCGAAGACTACGCGGTGATCGATCCGAAGTTCGTTCGCACCGGCTACGAGAAGATCGGCACGAAGAAGCCCAACCCCTGGGGATTGTACGATATGCACGGTAACGTGATGGAATGGTGCGCCGACCAGTATGATGCTGTCGCCTATCGTCTCCGTCCGGAAGGGTCAGTAAGACATCCCCTGAATAATCCTTTCGTAGCCCCCAATCGACTCTATCCCCGCGTCGCCCGCGGAGGCTCGTGGTATGATCCGGCGAAAGACTGCCGGTCCAGTTCGCGATTTTTCTCCGAACCCGGCTGGCAGGCTCAGGATCCGCAGTTACCCAAGTCGGCGTGGTATTTGACCGATGCGCAGTGGCTGGGCTTCCGCATCGTCCGGCCGCTACAGATTCCTGACGCAGCCGAGATGGACTTTTACTGGAACAGCGCTGCTCCGGATCGCATTGCCGACGATGAGAACCCGGACTTCAATGAGTTCGGCCCCAATGGCAGGGAACTGGAGGAATAATTTTCCATTCGTTCTTGAGACAATCCTTCGCTTTCTGGCAAAATAGACTTCCATGGCAGACTTTGGCTCCATTCCCACGCCACC
>JAHDCN010000168.1 GCA_020629815.1 Verrucomicrobiota bacterium | reverse complement strand
GCATCCTTTTGCACTCGACTCGTGGTCAGCCAGGTCTCGTAGCCACCGAGAGCATGTTGCTCCTTTGTCGGGAGATAGCCATAGGCCCCATTTGCCAATTCAACGACAACTGTGTTTTCAAACGGACTACGCGATTTCAGATCGAGGCCGATCTCCACAATGACTTCAAAGGGCAATGTCACCAGAGCAGTTTCGCCAATCCGAATCGCCTGAATTTTGCATTCAATCTCATCCGGTTCCTCGATGTGATTCAGCACACGCTGCGCATAGGCTTTCGCCAAACGCGGCAACTCCTTGTCTTTGTCCTCTTTTTCCAGATAACTCCGGCAGCGTTTCACCAGATCTTCATCGGGCTTTCGCACCTGCAGGGTCACCACACGCTCCCGCATGTCCAAAGTGATGTCCTTGGCATACCTAGTCTCGCCTACAGCGACATAAGCGGCATCCGCTACCTTGCCTGCCACCTGCCGAATTTGTTCAAACGGCTCACGCGGTGGTCGGCCATCGCGAAAATTCACATTGTTGATGTCACCACTGGCTCCGTTGGAGAGAATCCCGAGAAATCCATCTCCTGACGCCCTCATGCGCACGGAAATCAATCGGGCAAACTCGCCAAAGTAATCAGCCGATACCTGACCTCTGGGAACGGCACCCACATAATGTAGAGGGTAGTTCGCAAAGACACTGAGCGGTTTCCCTTTTGCATTCTGCACAGACAGGACAGCGACCTCCGGATCCGTCGGGCCTGCCGGGGAAATCAAATGCGGACCACGACCCGGATTCATTTTCACCAGGTCAGTAGTCTCGCCAAACGGATTAGCCGGCATCGTTCCCGGCTTCAAAAACCAGCGACGATTGAATACTTCATCAGGAACCGAAGAGCTGCCAAAACCTGCCGCAGCGGGCTGCAGGTTCTCATGCGCTGCCACAATTGACTGCGCGATACCATTGATCGCCAGCTTCAGATAGGCTTTCTCCTGCGGAGTTTCTGCCTTGGTCGTGACCGGTGGGGCAGAATGCGTGTGCGTGGAGGAAATCAGCATATTCGCTGCCGAAATACCCGTCTTTTCCGAAGCGATCTGTTTCGCTTGATCCAACACGTCCCGACGAATCAGGCAATTGTCCACCACGGTCAGTGACACGGATTTTTTGCCATCATCAAGAACCAGTGAGCGGGCATGAAGAGGATCGTGGACTTCTTCCGCCAAACGTAAACTGAAACTCCCCACCAACCGAATCGGCCATTTCTCCGGGGTGATATCCACCTTCGCCACACCGGCCCTGAAGGAATCTGCCCGGACCACCGAGCCGAAAAGAATTACCACACTGCACGCACAAACAAGAAACCGACTCATGCCGGAGTTGTAGCAAAAACAGGCAACTCTGTCGCTGCGTATTCGCGGCCTCTCTGCTAACGCGTCCAGGTCGGCTCTTCAATCCTTCCCATTCGGGAAACGATGACTTCTGAGCGTCCAGTTTTGGTATCAATCGTGCGCAACTCCGAACCGGTCGAATACGCGATGTGGCGGGAGTCTGCGCCCCAGTGTGGATCGAAGCCCGGTGCCAGTTTTCTCACCTGCCCGGACGAAGGAAAGAACAAACACAGATGGCGACCATTGGATTCCGAGGAAACAAAGGCAATGCTCGAACCATCGGGTGAGTAGTTCGGAGACGACGCATGTGGCATCGGCAACTGAATCGCTTTCGGCTTCAAGGATGTTTTGGTGCCGATAGTGAACAATCCAGATCGACCCGGTGCAGTCGCTGAAGCATAGATCAGTTTTTTCCCATCGGGCGACCAACTCAGGGAGGAAGGCGTGACCGGTGACTTGGAGAGCAATTGCTCTGACGTCATTTTTCCTTTTCGAAACAGAACGATCTTTCCGTTGGCCGGATTTCTTGGAGGGCTCAGCAAAGCCGCCAGCGTGTTGCCATCCGGTGACCACGAGAGCCAACCTTTTCCGAATACCTCACGGGAAGGACTAATCGCCCGGCTATTTCCTTCGAGGCCCTTGATCATCACACGCGAGGTCTCAGGTCCATCATGCCCCAGGTAGGCGACGCGATGCCCCAGCGGACTGATCGCTGCACCGCGAGCAGAGGGAAAACCCGTATTGATTGATCGAACCTGCTTTCCATCGAAATCGCAGATAAAAAGCCGACTACGCTGCCCGTCGTGGGAGGCAAAAACAATTTGGCTCGTCGCAATGCCGGGTCTTCCGGAAAGAGCCAGAATAACGTCGTCGGCCAACTGACGACAGTTCAGCTGGGCACTTCCTCTTTGATAATCTTTCTGGAACATCAACTTTCCTTTGGCAGAAACCAAACGACCTCGCATGACTTTGCCGTCGGGACTGCTTGCTTCGACTTTGGCACCACCCTGTCTGACCAGCCGACAAACGTGAGTCCTTTCGAAGGCATACTGAAGCTGACTCCCCAGAGCCTGAGCTTGAGGCCCACTCGGATAAAGCGTGACCGGATACTCGGCCGCAGCAACCGGAAGAATCGAAAAGAATGCAGTGAGAATTGCGATGCCAAAAACGGACAGATATTTCATAAACGGAGGGTTGTTTGATTATTGAGAAATCGGGCGAAACACACGGCGCTGCTGCCGGGAATCACTACCTTTTGTCAAAAAGGTCCTGGTAGAGATCACTCGATCAACGACTTGAGAGGTCGATGGAGTCGTCTCCACTTGCGGCCCCTTGTAGACAGCAGACAGGTACCCGTCTCGGCTGGTCTCTCGATAGCGCACTGGAGTTGGCTGCTTCGGTTCGTAAACAGCCTCGATGACAGGAGCGACAAACTTCTCTGATTCCACGTCAGGAAATAGTGTGGCATCCGGGATGCTCGCAGTTCGGCCCTTAGCAGGAATCTCTACTGCATGGGAATCAACCTCAGCCACTGATCGAGCTGGAGCTTCAATCACAGGACTGTTCCTGTTGGAATAGCGGAACAAAGAAATGATCAACACATGAAACAAAGCAACGGGGATGAGGCAGTGAAGAAACTTAGGTGGAAAGTTCATTTCAGAAACGGAAAGAGATTTAGGAATCATTATCTCAGTCAAAGCGACCCTCAGCACTCATGGCAGCCTGGCGGGCAATGGGGTTAATCGGAAGTTTGTTAGTCGGATCGCTGTCGTCTGGAGGCAGGAATTTCTTCGGCGGTTCCAGAGCATTAGCAGCCGTCCCCTCTTCAAATGCTTTACGAATCGAGTGGTATTCCTTTTTAATCACAGATGGCTCCTCAATTTCCGGAGGCTCCTCATCGACAGCTCCTTGTTCAACCTCCGGCGTTTCCTCAACATCTGGTTCCGCCTTATCCACGGCGACGTACTCTTCTGCTTCGATCTCCTCGACTTCCTCAGCCGCCAGCTCTTCCGCTTCGCCAGCTTCCATCTCGGATTGGGTTGGTTTTGCTTCAGTCCTGGGAGCAATCAGTTTCCCTGCGGCAAAGCTCCGAGCGAATAGACGCTCCAGTTCGGAGGCAAACTGAGACAACTCAGCCCTGCCCCGCCGAAAATAGCTGTCGAAAATCAGCAAGCTGATGACCGCAGGAAAGGTAACCGCGAATGAAAGCAGAACATAACAAAGGCCGCCGGATACCCACGGAGAAATCTGAGCAAACTCGCGCGACGAGTCGAAACCTCTCATCAGCATCCAGACCAAACCGGTCAGACCGATCAGCGGAGCAATATACGAAATCATTTTCTGCACCGACATCCCTGCCTGCAGCCGTTCCATTGCCCGATCCAGTCCACGTTGAGTGGCAGCCTGAATACTTTCCATCTGGAGTGCTGAGAGTTTTCCAGCCCCACCGACATCGCTGTGGGCGGCCACTTCAGAATCGCGTGAGCCGAGAAGCTGGAAGGCTGCTTCGCGAGCCGTCTCCCGATAGACCTCATATTTCAGTGAATTTTCCTCCGGGGTGTTTTCTTCGAATATTCCCAAAGCAGTCCGGGAACGATTGAGGCGCTTGGTAAAATACAGGTCTTCAACTCGAGAGCGTCGAATCGCGATTATTTTGGAAACGATAATCCCCCAACTCACCAAAGAGAACATAAACAGCAACCAGAGAAGAATCTTTCCCGGAAAAATTGGCTGACTGAAGGCAAAGCCGAAATTCGCTAACA
This sequence comes from Verrucomicrobiota bacterium, assembly GCA_020629815.1. GTDB lineage: Bacteria > Verrucomicrobiota > Verrucomicrobiia > Verrucomicrobiales > DEV007 > Arctic95D-9. Next base: position 2,168 of record JAHDCN010000168.1, on the reverse strand, counting down.
CAACGAGCGAATTCCAATCGGTCTGCAGAAATAGGGTAACGATCTCTCTTTGCATTAGTTAAGATTGCTAAAATATTCGATTTTCCTTAATATTTCAAATTTTTCGTATTATTTTTAAAAACTTTCGCAATCTGTCTCAGCCATTCACTTGGTAGCTGACGGATTTCGAGCTACTTTCGCGCAGCCATATGACCACCCTTTCCCTCGCTCCTATGCAGGACGTTTCCACTTTAGCCTTCTGGCGGGTGATGGAAAAACGTGGCGGTCCGGATGTTTACATCACGGAGTATTTCCGGGTCCATATTCACTCTACTCCGGAGAAGAAAATTCTGGCTTCGATCAACGAGTCGGGAATCGATAAACCGATCATCGCTCAAATGATCGGCACTGATCCGGCGCATCTTGCCCGCACTGCTACCCTGCTTCAGGAAATTTCCGATTGCTCGGGAATTGATATCAACCTGGGCTGTCCTTCGCCAAGAGTTTGCGGCCGGGCTGCCGGAGGTGCCTTGTTGAAAAACCATGACCTGATTCGCGAAATCGTCGAAACGCTTCGTCCGCTGGTGAAAGGCACCCTTTCCCTGAAAACAAGAGTCGGCTTCGAAAGCGAGGCAGAGTTTACCGATCTGCTTCGTTTGTTTCGAGATCTGCCGATTGACAGTCTGGCTATTCATGGCCGCACAGTGAAAGAACGATATCAAAGTGAAGTCCACACCGGGGAAATCGCTCAGGCAGTCGAATCTCTGTCGATTCCTGTGCACGCAAACGGCAGCATCGTTACCACGGAAACAGCCCGTGCCATGATGGCGAAAACCGGAGCCGCCGGCCTGATGATCGGGCGTGGAGCGATTCGAAATCCGTTCCTTTTCTCTCAGATCAGACAAATGGTTAACGATCAGGATATTGTCTCCCCCACCCTATCCGATCATCTACGCTACGTAGAGGACCTGTACGAAGAAGTTGCGAAAACAGCCTGGAATTTCGAAGAGCGAAAGCATGTTCAGCGGATGAAGAAGTTCATGAACTACATCGCGTCAGGAATTTCCGAAGGCGAATTCTCTCTGGAAATCCGCAGAGTCCAAAGCGCGGACGAGTTCTGGGCAGTATGCCATCGGCACCTCGGAGGCTCGCAGCTTCTCCCTGACGAACCAACCGCAGACGGGAAGCTGTTTTGCGGATTTCGGGAACTCACTGTGTAACAAAAGAATCCCTCCGCAGATGAACGGAAGAGTTGACGCACTCTTCCCCGTCCCCGACAATCGAAACATGCTACCCGAAGTCGAAAAGCTCCTCGTCGTACAGAACCGGGACCAGAAGATAGTCTCTATTGAAAAAGAGCTGGCTGGAATCCCGCTCGAGGAGGAAGACATCCGCGACAAACTGACAGAGGATCAAGAGTCTGTCGATGCGGTAAAAAAATCGATCCAGGAAGTAGAGATCGCGATCAAGAACCTTGAGCTGGATATCGAGACGCGGAAGGACAGCATTGAAAAACTGAAGGTCCAACAGTTCGAGACCAAGAAAAATGAGTCCTACCAGGCAATGGGGAAAGAGATCGAGAATTACCTCTCCGAAATTGCCGAGCTTGAAGAGCAGGAGCTCGAGCTGATGGAAAAAGTCGAAGGATTTCAGGGCGAACTGGGAACTGCCAACGAGAAACTTGCCGAAAGCCAGCGCGCCGTGGATGAGGACATTGCTGACCTGAAAGTTTTGCAGAAAAATCTGGAAGAGGAAAAGGCCGAGCAGGAGAAACAAAAAGCCGAAGCCGCTTCGGCCGTGGATGAAGATTTGATCGAAGTCTACGAACGACTTTTCAAAGCAAAGAATGGTCATGCTGTCGTCGGCCTGGTCGATGGAACTTGCGACGGATGCCACATGAAGGTGACCCAATCCACAGTCGCCGACGTCAAGAAAGAGCAAAAGGTCGCTCACTGTGAAAATTGCGGGCGAATTCTCTATTGGTGGACAGTCGAAAGCGACTCGATTTCCTAACGGATCGAAACACCTCCCCGCTTGCTTCCCGCCGTTTGGGGAGTAGTATCTTCGCTCGTTAAACGCGCAGGTTTTGCGCTGCGAAAATGCATCAATCGCACATCACGTCATGTACCGAACTCACCACTGTAACGAACTGAGACAATCACACGCCGGATCCACTGCCACTCTGGTTG
>JAHDCN010000167.1 GCA_020629815.1 Verrucomicrobiota bacterium | reverse complement strand
CCTCAGTAATAGGGGAGTCAGCGGAAAGTCGCTCGAAAGAGGCAAGGGCCTCTTGAGGCTTGTCCGACGAAAGAGCAATACGAGCCATTTGCAGAAGCGATTTCTCGACCAGCTCCTCCCCAGGTTTTCCGTTGCTGACTCCTTCAAAAAAGAACGTCGCTTTGTCACGTGATCCGTTCAATTGCTCAGCACGTCCTTTGCTGTAAATAGCTTTTTGCTGAGTGCCTTCATCCGCACCCACAAGGGCGCTCAGTGCCTCTCCCGCGCTCTTGTAGTGGGCGGCCATGATCTCAATCGTATCTGGTTTCTCCGGCAGCAACTCTGCTCTTCGGAAGTGCCAGTCGGCCACCAGTCGGCGCGATTGACTGATCAGTGGGTGACCGGGGAAACTCCCGACAGCGTTCCTGACAAAATCCGCAACCGCATCCGGAAAATCTGCATCACCTCTTTTTTCGATGATCTGCAATCTTCCGAAACCAGCCTGTACCGATTCTTGCAATTTAGGATAACGGGATTCCACAATGCGATAGATTCGAATCGCATCATCCCTTGCCCCGGTTTCCTGATTCGCGCGCCCGACCGCCAGTAGCATGCGTGACTTCCAAAGGTCCGGGATGTCCTGAGAAATCACGGAATACAAATTAAGCACTTCCTCATGCTTTCCCTCATTTCCGGCATTGAGCAGGTTGGCAACCAGCACCAGATTTCGCTGCGGATGGTCTTTTTCGAAATCCCCTGCTCGATCCAGCAATTCGCGGCTTCGTTCCGCTTGTCCCAAAAGGGCAGCACCCATTCCCGCTTTCACCATCGCTTCTTTCTGAATCACCTCATTGCCGGCACTCTTTGCGAGAACATCTAAATCTTCAATTGCCTCAGAAATCTCTCCGGCGGCAATGCGAATATCTGCCAACTCCAGTCGGGAGCGTTCAGCCAAAAGTTTCTGATCATCAGATTTAGCGGCAGCAATGACATCGAGAAAAAACTCCTTCGCCTTCACCGGTTTTTGATTCTCGCTCAGACTGCGGGCGTAATAATAGGAAGCCCGCAGTTTTTGTGCATCATCCTGTATTTTAGGAAGTGCGACGGCAAAAGCGCCTTCGGCTCTTTGGTAATCGCCATTCTTGTAGTAAACCGCACCGAGATTATAGGCCGCTTCACCCGTGTAGGGACCATTGCGATCCTGGGTAACCAATGATTCCAGAATCACCGAAGCGAGCCGAAACTGCTGCTCCCTGATGTAGCAATCAGCAAGTGCCAGACGCGCACGGGAAATCTGGGGGCTCTGTGGATAGTCGGTTAGGAACTTCCGGTACAGACCAATCGCGACCTTGTCCTGTTTTTGCTCAACCAGCTTGTCTGCCCGATCCAGCACCAGCATCTCTACATCCTGAGAATGACAAAAAATCCCGGAAACAACCCATAGCGATACGACGAGAAGCCCTGAAAACAGCTTCCCACGCAGAAAACGATTCGGTTGTTTGATTGTTGATCCCAAAACCAAAATTGCTAGATCGCTGAACACCAATTACCCACCGAAACGGCGGATGTAACGCAGATTCCAGAATGTCCCCTGTAGCAGACGGGATTGCAATAGCGGAAGGTCACCGCAAGTGCCCACTCGTCTCCGAAAACTTTTTTGCAAATAATTCTCAATTTTATTGAACATAAACGTCTTAATTATTACAGAGAAATTAAATACTTGTAATTCTTAAATTCTCTCTATGGTAGAAAGGACTGTTACTATGACCACCCAACGTCACCACAAGGTGCCTTCAACGGTGCCACCCGCGAACCAATTCACCATCTTGGTGGTGGATGATATGCGGACCAACCGTGTACTGCTGAGAAAGTTTCTCAAGACAGTCGGCTACGCCGTGGTCGAATGTTCCAGCGCTGTCGAAGCTCTGGATATGATGATGAGTGGCGAGTTGCAACCAAACCTCATCATCTCCGATGTTGAGATGCCGGTAATGGACGGAATCGACATGGTGGAGCAGCTGCGGTTTCTGAAGACGCCGGTCGCCAGTGTGCCCATTATCGTTGCCTCCGGAAACCCAAGCGACGAAATGGCACGTCGCTCGTTGACTGCGGGAGCCGACATTTTTCTCAGCAAACCATTCGATCTCGCTGAACTGCGAAACGAAATTGCCGAGCTGGTGAAACTGTCCGGTTCACGTCCCAAGCGACCGCAGCAGCGGATGAATGAGCCTGCTCCCGGGATCAATCGATTGAAACGAAATCAGGATCGGTAGGGGAGTTTTACTCCTGAACCGATTTCATCATTTCTTCGATATCCGTCGTGGGCACTTTGCAGGCAAAATTCTTGCACACATAAGCCGTGGCAGAGCCTCCTTTGCTTAGCTGAGTCTCCGTGTAGGCTGCCAACGCAGCAAGTCGCTCGGCCTGCTTTTCATCGTCTGGACGAAAAAGAATCACTTTGTTCGGCTCAAAAGGCTTTTGCAGGGACGAGATCATTTCCTTCACATCGTCTGATCCTGACTTGCCCGACACGACAATTTCATTGCTCGGACCGAAGTGGAAATCCAGCCCACAAAGCACCATAGGATACACCATTGGCTGTTGCTCGATCTCACCGGAAAAAGCCCGAATCAATTCGTCGGTGCGAGTTGCATATTCCGGCTTGGCCGTCATCCGGTACAACCGAACCAGATTTTGAATCGCAACTGCATTCCCACCCGGAATCGCTCCGCCGTAAAGTTTTTTGGTTCGTACGATCAGCTTCTCCGCATCGTCGGCAGTCATGTAGTAGCCGCCGCCTTCTTCGTCCCAGAAAAATTCATCCAGCACCTTCTGATAGCCGACGGCTTTCTCGAGGTATTTCAAATCGAAGGTAGTCTCATACACATCCAGCAAGCCCCAGATCATGAAGACATAGTCTTCCAGATGAGCGGTCAGCCCGGCTTCTCCCTGTCGATAGCGCTTCAATAGCCGGCCCTCGTCATTTGTCAGTGTTTCGATCACGAAATCGGCGGCATTCTTCGCTGCCGCTGCATAGGTTTCATCACCCAGAGCCTGAGCGCCTTTCGCAAGAGCCGAAATCATTAGACCATTCCAGTCGGTCAAAATCTTGTCGTCTTTCTGCGGGTGAACCCGTTCTTCGCGGGCATCGAAAAGCTTTTGACGCAGCTTCTCATAGCGAGCCTGCGCTTCATCCAGCAGGTCCTCTTTCAAATGCGGAATGTTCGTTCCCGTTTTTACCCGCTTGGCCTCTTCGAGGAAATTCCCTTCTTCCTCAAAGTTAAAGGTCTCAATGAAAAAGGTTCCGTCTTCCTCTCCCAAAACCTCTTTTACCTCTGCATTGCTCCACACATAAAATTTGCCCTCCTCGCCTTCACTGTCGGCATCCTCAGCTGAGTAGAAACCACCCGTTTTGCTGGTCATGTCACGCAAGACGTAGGTGAAAATTTCCCTCGCCGTCCTCGCATACTTTTCCTTACCAGTCACCTGATAGGCTTCAATGTTGGCGGTCGCGACTAAGGCCTGATCGTAGAGCATTTTCTCAAAATGAGGCAGCAGCCAAACGGGATCCGTAGAGTAGCGATGAATCCCGTAACCCACCTGATCGTAGACACCACCCCAACGCATTTTGGTGAGAGTATTTTCGACCATTTCCAACGCCTCCGGTTTGCCGGTTCGCTTGTGATAGCGCAGCAGAAACATCAAGTTCGGTGGCACAGGAAATTTTGGTGCTCCGGAGAAACCGCCATTTTTCTTATCGTATCGGGCAGCAAACTGAGCATAGGCACCGTCGAAGATTTCCGGAGGCACATCACCACCTGGAGAACCGGTATTCGCGTTGCCTAAATGTTGGGAAATCTCGGTCGCAGTGTTGACCACTTCTTCCCGCTTGTTTTCCCAGGCATCGTGCAACTGAATCAGGATCTGCTTAATGCCCGGACGACCGGCCATCGTTTCTTTGGGAAAATACGTGCCGGCAAAAAACGGATCCTTATCAGGTGTGAGCATGACCGTCATCGGCCATCCGCCACCTCCCGTCAAAGCCTGCGTCACCGTCATGTAGACCTCGTCAATGTCGGGGCGCTCTTCCCGATCCACTTTCACCGGGATATATTTTTCATTAATGATGGCAGCCACCTCTTCATCCTCGAAAGATTCGTGCTCCATCACATGGCACCAGTGACAAGTCGTATAGCCGATGCTCAAAAAAACGGGCTTGTCCTTCTTCTTCGCCTCTTCAAAAGCCTCCGGTCCCCATGGGCGCCAATCCACCGGGTTGCGGGCATGTTGCAGCAGGTAAGGGCTCTGAGAAAAAATCAGACGATTAAATTCATCACCACCATCTTTGGGCAGTTTAGCGATTTCCTCCTTGGGTGGGAGCGGTTTGCGGACGTGGTGTTTGCCTTCTTCAGCCATAGAAAGGATTGCGCTCTGTCCGACAGTGAACCCGGTCAGAAAGAGCAGCAAAGGTAAGAATGAGGTGTTTGTGTTCACGGCGAGAGGTTGCCACGCATTCGTAACCTCCGCCAGTGACTTAATAGGGTTAGGTCACTGACCATACCCTGTTGAGTCGGCTGGATTATCGAAAAATATTTCAATTTTCTAAATTATTAAGAAATGTGGCTTTTTTATTTGGGGATTTGTCGAATAGGGCGGACAGTTAGTTCGTCCAACCTTTCAACTTCTTACCGCTTATGTACTTTGGACTCCGGGGAAAGGTCGCTCTTCTCGTCCTGATCGCGACAGCCGCATCCGCATTGCTTGTGGCAAAAATGTTATCCGATAAATCGGAGCAGGTTTTACGGGAACATGAACTGGTTGATTTGGGGGATGAGGCCTCCCTGCGGGGTTGGACTTTATCTGACCAAATTGATGGGTTGCGTGACGATGTATTGAACCTCGCAATGGATCCAGCCTTCGGGCAGGCGGTGCAGCAAGGGAACCTCGATGAAAAGAAGCTACGCAAGCTGGCGCAGTCGATTTCCCAGCGCTACTGGAAGCGACACCTGCGAATCGAAGTTTTCCAATGGGGAGATCCTTTAGAGAAACACCGTGTGATTGAGCAGAAGGCGTTGATTCCTCACAAGGACCTTTGGCTACCGGAGAGCGGTGGCGAGGCTACGACCGGATATCATATTTCCCCAATCAAGCGGGTTAAGGTAAATCGCTCCGATCGACCTGCAGCATCTCCGGAAGGAACCTGGGAACCTCTCGCAACTGCAGTTGCGCCCATTGCATTGGCACCTACTGCAGACAGTGGCGAAGCAAGAAGCTTTGTCCGGATTGTGATGAGCCTGACTTTTGGCACGTCGCCACGCCACCTGTTTGCTCTCGAGAATCTCGATGGAGAGCAGTTGATCCGACACGATGAATTTGAATCGAAGGATCGGGGAAACGACGAGGTGTTTCTGAGTTTCGCAAACGATGAGGCAGTAAAGGCGGCGCTTGCGAAAGCATTGGAGGAGGAAGAGACCAGCGACGGTCGGGTAGAGGAGAAACCCAAGGTGCAGCGTTTGGTGAAGAGCGAATATGTTCCGCTGAAGTCGCCCTATGTTTTTCAGGAAGGCGTGCCGGGCGAGAAGCTGCGTCAGGCGATCGATTTCGACGACGAAGAACAGGATGAATTTCTCGAAGATCTCGGGTTCAAAACTGTTTCAAACGGTCGCTTTGGCGGATTGCGATCCGGAGTGAAAGAGGTTCGGGTATTGGCACAGACACCGGAGAAACTTGCCAAGGTGAAGTCAGTAGTAACGGCGAAATTGAAGGAACGCTACGGTGCTGAGTTTGACCAGATTGATTGGCGGGCACCGGTGGTTTGCGATGAGCTTCATGCTTGGGCTGTGGTCGTTTTTGCCGGCAGTGGGGAACAACAGCGTCCCTATCTACTGCACTATGCGGTATTGGACGACGAACTGGCTTCGTCGATTCAGTACGAGATGTCGACTCTGCGCAAGCTGGCGATGTTGGTGGCGGCGGGCTTTGGTCTGATCGGCTTCCTCGCCTCGATTTACTTCATTCGTCCGCTGAAGCGGATGACCCAGACTGCGCAACAGATCACTGAGAGTCATCCGGAGAAGCTGCACGAAAATCTGGCCAAACTGGCCGAGACCCTCGACACCAGACGTCGCGATGAAGTGGGCGATATTTCACGGGCATCAAAGCGTTTGTTTGAAGAACTGATTGCGTCCAACGATCAGCTCGAGCAGCGGGTCAACGACCGCACGCGTGAGCTGCGCAAAGCCAACATCGATCTCGAGCAGGCCAACGATCAACTGATGAGTCTGAGTAACGAGAAGGATGCCTTCGTTGCCAAAGTAAGCCACGATTTGCG
>JAHDCN010000166.1 GCA_020629815.1 Verrucomicrobiota bacterium | reverse complement strand
TGTTCAAAAACATTCTTGTCGCTAACCGCGGGGAAATCGCCCTGCGGGTGATTCGTGCCGCAAAGGAACTGGGGATTCGCACTACTGCGGTCTACTCCACGGCTGATGCAGATTCCATGCATGTGCAGCTCGCGGACGACGCCATCTGTATCGGACCTCCTGCCAGTGCGGACTCCTATCTGAGGATGGAGAGCATTCTTTCTGCAGCTGAAGTCGCCAATGTGGATGCGATCCACCCCGGCTACGGTTTTCTATCGGAAAACCCGCATTTCGCTAAGCTTTGTGAAACCTGTAAGGTGAAGTTCATTGGCCCATCGGCTGAAGTGATTTCGACCATGGGCGACAAAAACCAGGCCCGCGCGACTGCAGTCCGTTGTGGCGTGCCTGTAACTCCGGGTTCAGAAGGTATCGTGGAAACCGAAGAGGAAGCGATCAAGGTAGCCGAGGAAATTGGTTACCCGGTCATGATTAAGGCCAGCGCCGGTGGTGGTGGTCGCGGAATGCGCCCAGCGCTCAATCAGGCCAGTTTTGTAAATGCGTTTCACGCTGCGCGAAAAGAGGCACAAGCCTGTTTCGGATCTTCCGATGTTTACATCGAGCGCTTGATCGAAAACCCGCACCACGTCGAATTTCAGGTCTTCGCGGATAGCCATGGCAACGCCGTGGAATTGGGCGAACGGGATTGTTCCATGCAGCGCCGCAACCAGAAGATCATTGAGGAGACCCCATCTCCGCTGATTTCCGAGGAACTGCGTCGCGAAATGGCAGAGGCCTCTGTGAGCCTGGTGAAGCAGATTGGCTACGAAAATGCCGGCACCATCGAATATCTGGTCGATGACTCCGGAAATTTTTACTTCATGGAGATGAACACCCGGATTCAGGTGGAACATCCCATTACCGAAGAGGTCCGAGGCTGTGACTTGATTAAAGAACAAATCCGGGTCGCAGCGGGAGAACCGCTGTCCGAGCACGTCACCGAAAGTGAGCCACGTGGCCATTCCATCGAGTGCCGGATCAACGCAGAGGATCCCTACAACAATTTTGCTCCCAGCCCCGGAAAGATCAGTCTTTTCTATCCCTCCGGGGGACGCGGTGTCCGGGTTGACACTCACGCCTTCAGTGGCTACGAGGTGCCGCCCAACTACGACTCGATGATCGCCAAGCTGATTGTTACCGGTGCCAACCGGGAGATTGCAATCAACCGGATGATTCGTGCGCTGAATGAGTTCGTCATTCAGGGAATCAAAACTACGATACCCTTTCAGGCCTCGATCCTGAAGCATGCAGCGTTCCGAACCGGCGAATACAACATTGCCTGGGTGGAGAAATTCCTCGACTCCCAGCCCGATCCACCGGAACTCCCGGAGATTGAGTTAGATGGCGATCTTCTCGACGAGTAGATTTTTCCAATTAACTCGAACGTCGGTTTTTCTTTGGAAAAACAGGCGACATCCGTATCGTGGAATCCATGATTCGGATTGGTATCGTTGGATGTGGGAGAATTCTCGCTGCGCACCTGGAAGGCTATCGCCTGCTGCGAGAAGCAGGTGTGGATAATTTTGAGATCACTGCCTTGTGCGCGCGTAAAGAGGATGACGCGCTCGGATATGTGAAACGCGGAGAAGGCCCACCGCAGAGAGTTCCGGTGTCGGATATGCCCGGCGATCCCCTCGCTGTGGGCGATGAGTATCTCTCCGATTTTCAGCCGGAGACAGAGGTGAAGGTCTTCACGGACTACCGGGAGATGATCGAGTCGGGTCCCATTGATGCGATCAATGATTTCACGGTTCACAGTTTGCACCATCAGATTGCTGAGCTGGCTTTCCAAAAGGGGAAGCATCTTCTTTCGCAAAAACCGCTGGCGGTATCTATGGAAGGAGCTCGTCGAATGTGTACGCAGGCGCAGGATGCAAACGTGACATTTGGTGTTTTTGAGAACTTGAGATTTGCGCCGGGGGTCAGACATACCAAATGGGCGTTCGGCGACGAAGGACCGGCTGGCGATTTGCAGATGATTCTGATGGGAAATGCAGGCACCTGGTGGGCTCCGGACTTAATCGTAGCGGAGACTCCGTGGCGCCATGTGTTGGAGGAGGCGGGCGGAATGGCGCTCGATCTGGGACCACACTTTTTTGATATGATTCGCTACATCAGCGGCAGCGAGGTCGTATCCGTTTCTGCCAATACCAAGGTGGTGGAGCCGCTGCGTTACCTGATGCGGAATGGAGAGAAGGTAGAACCGTTTTCCTGCGATGCGGATGACACGTTTTTCGCCCACTTTGAAACCGAGTCCGGTGTGGGAGGATCGATGTTTGGCAGTTGGGCGGGCAGGGCTTCCAATACCGTCGTCGGCGAAGGTCCGGTGTTTTACGGATCGAAAGGAAAAATCACCGGTGATACCCTTCACCTCGAAGGCGGGGAACCACAGTCGCTTTCGGAATATTACCGAACTCATGCCAGCAAAGAGCAGCAGGACTGTCACTTTCCGATGGGACTGACCAATGACTTTGCTTTGGCTCAATTGGATTGGCTCAAGGCGATTGAAGATGGTTCTGAACCGGAATGCTCCGGACGAGAAGGGCTGCTTGATCTGGCTTGCGCCTACAGCGTGGTGGAATCTGACTTTGCAGGCGGCGCTGCTCTTGCGGTCGATGATGTCGCATCCGGAAAGATTCGCGCCTATCAGGAGCCGATTGACCGGCGCTTTGGACTGCTGTAAACGGAAACATGGGGCTTACGCGTATACCGCAAAAAACCGGTTCAGCGGTTTTGCGCTTCTTCGCGTATTTTGGCCAGGTCGTTGGATTGATCGGCGAGTTGGCCGTGACTCTGTTCACCTGTCGGCCGAGAGTTCGCCTCGCTGGTAGACAGATTGTTGATATCGGCTTCGGCTCGCAGTTGGTAGTTGTCGTAACGGGTGCCTTTACCGGTGCTGTGTTTGCAGCCCAGGTGTATTTTAAATTCAGTGAACTCGGTCTTGGTACGGCGACCGGACCCGTTGTTTCACTCGCTATGTGTAGAGAACTGGGACCGGTTCTCGCAGGTATCATGGTTTCCGGTCGAGTAGGCGCAGCGATGGCCGCCGAGATCGGAACCATGAAGGTAACTGAGCAAATTGATGCGCTGCGCAGCATGGGGATTTCGCCGGTGGACTATTTGGTGATGCCCCGCGTGATCGGGATGTTTGTCTCGATGCCATTGTTGGTCGCGGAATCAGTCGGCTTCGGGATTTTGGCCGGTTATGTGATGGTGGTCCATATCTTCGGTGTCCCGGCGGTTTGGTTCGAGCATCAGGTTGTTTCCAATACTACCCTGCCTGACATAGCGATTGGAATGATCAAGGGCTTCGTCTTCGGCGGTTTGATCGTTCTGATATCCTGCAGAGAAGGCCTCTATGCTAACCGGGGGGCAGTCGGTGTTGGTAAAGCTACGACTGCAGCGGTCGTGATTTCCTCCCTTGCAATCCTCGTTTCCAATTTGTTTCTCAGCTTTTTGCTGAACCACTTTTTCCCACTCGGCTCGTCCGGTTTCGATTCATAAATGAGCCAACTGGAGAAATCAGAATATTTTATCGAAGTCGAGGGTCTAAAAAGAAACCTCGGCGGAAGGCAGGTGCTCGATGGGGTGAATATCAATTTTCAAACCGGCAAGTGTACTGTCCTGCTCGGTCGAAGCGGCGAAGGAAAAAGTGTACTGCTGAAACACCTGCTGGGCCTGATGCGCCCGGATTCGGGATCGATCCGGATCGATGGAGAAGAGATCACTACTCTGAGCGAGCGGAGGATGCGCCCCGTCCGGAAAAAAGTGGGAATACTGTTTCAGGATGGCGCCCTGTTTGATTCGATGACCATTGCCGAGAATGTGGCATTTCCTTTGCAGGAAGAGGGCATTCGAAACCGGAAAGTGTTACTGGAAAAAGCGGTCGAGGTTCTCGAACTGGTTGGTCTCGCAGAGCATGTTGCCAAAATGCCGAATGATATTTCCGGCGGGATGAGAAAACGCGTTTCGCTGGCGCGCGCTATCATTACCCGCCCACAGTGTATCCTATACGATGAGCCCACTGCAGGACTGGATCCGGTAACAGCGGACAGTATTGATCAGCTGATCGCCCATCTCGCTGATGAGTTTTCGATCACCAGCGTCGTTGTCACCCACGATCTGAAATCGATGCATACCGTAGCCGATCGAGTGGCCATGCTGCGCAGCGGAAAAATCTATTTTGATGGCACGGTCAAAGGACTCGAAGCCTCGGTTGACCCGGTGATTGTGAACTTTCTGGATGGCAATAGCGAAGACGAACCTGACGTCTTCGCCTGAGACTACCCTACTGCGGAATCATAATCGCCTTGGGCGTAGTCTTTTCAAAACTGGCCCGAAACGCTTCGATTGCTTCAGTGAGTGGAAACGTTTCCACCAGTTCATCGACCGGGATGACCCCGTCCCGGAGGTGACGCATGGCAGCTTCGAAGTCGTCCCAGGCAGCAGCCATACAAGGATGCACTTTTTGTTCACGCCTCACAACTTCGGTGATCGCCCAGTCGATATTCGCCCCATAGGTGGCGATGATTCCGATCAAGCCTCCCCATTTTACCGAGTCACTGGAAGCTGCCAAAGCGGGCGGTGCTCCTGAGGCTTCAATAAACCGATCGACTTTCTCTTCGATTTGATCCGCCAGCGGATTGTCATCGGACACCACCATGGTGCGGAACCCAAGATCGCGCGCTTTTTTCAATCGGACGTCTTCGTCCCATTCGGCTCCGGTTATGATCACATTGCCACCTGACGCCCTGGCCAGTAGAGCACAGAGAAGCCCAATAATCCCACAACCGGAAACAATCACCGAGTGCCCCGGCTGAATATCACACATTTTCAAAACGCAACGACTTGCCACAGCTAACGGCTCGACCAAAGCCCCTTCAATAAAAGACAAGCCATAGCGAAGCGGCATCACATAGCGCTCGGGGACGCAAACGTAGTCCGCCATCGCACCAGACATATGAAACCCGATAATTTTTCTGTCCTCACAGATTTGGGTATTGCCTGCCCGGCAATTGTCACACTCATGACAGCTGTGAATTGCCAGAGCACAGACCGCCTGCCCTTTTTCCCAGCCACTCACACCCGGTCCACAGGCGTCGATAGTTGCCGAAAATTCATGCCCAAGAATCCGCGGCCGCTCGACCCAGTCAAAGTTCGGTTTTCCCAAAGCAGCACTGACATCAGAACCACAAATTCCGACCGCCTCGACCTTCAGGCGAATCTCACCAGGACCGGGTTCAGGAATTTCCGGCGTGATTACAGCCAGATCTTTTGCTTGTTTCGATTGCAGACAAACGGCATTCATCCATTGGTGCATAGCTGATCCTGCAAAATGGAGCAACTCGATTACGCAACATTTCTTCAACAACGGAACGCCTTTGACCAGGCTGTCGCCGGAGAAAGTGAGATCGCGCACTTCTGTTCCTCCTCCATCTGGCAGGTCGCCGCATCCAACCACCTGCATTCCCGGTCCGCGGAAGAGAACTACCTGATTTGCCGGGATGACGACCATTGGCTGGTATTGGTCGAGCAGGAAGCCGACCACTTTTTCCCGCTCGAAGCTGCATGGATGTTTGGCCAGCCGCTGATTGGAGGCAATGGCGAATCCAAGCTCGATTTCCTTTTCCAAGTCGTCCGGGAGGTGCAAGGTCGACCGACAGCGATCGTGATTCCCGGGATTTTGCGCGAAGGGGAACTGCACCGGGCCCTCGAGCAGCGCGCAGACTCGCTGGGGCACTACCATGAGTTTGAAGCCACCGACTGCATGACGGTCGATCTCACAAACGGTGTCGATTCGTGGCTCGAAAGACGCTCAAAGAAATTTCGTAAATCGATGCGGCAAATCAAAGTGCCCGATGGTTTTGAGATCAAAAGTGTGGCATCAGAGTCTCCGGAGAATCTTTTCGAGCGCATCCTGGCGATCCAGCGTCGCACCTATAAGTGGCGCGAAGGTACAGACATTTTTCAGGCGGGTTCGTACGATGGATTTTACACGGAGCTGCTGACAGAGCTCCATCGAAGAGGAGATTTACGAATGTTGGTCGGCCAGGTGAATGGGAATGATGTTGCGCATATCTTTGGTGGTGTCTCCGGGCAGGTATATCGCGGCTTTCAAATGAGCTACGCTGAAGAGTTTCGTTCTTTCGGAATTGGCAACGCGCTTCAGTTGGAAAATATGCGACGATCAGAAAAGGAAGGGATCACTCACTATGACCTCGGTATGCACTCCGAATATAAGGAACGCTGGGCTGATGAACGTGAGGAATACTTGGGGGTTTTCGCTGTGGTTGTGCCGTAGGATCGTCCTCGCACTCACTTC
>JAHDCN010000165.1:2702-6363 GCA_020629815.1 Verrucomicrobiota bacterium | reverse complement strand
TCGGTTTTGTTTCAACCCGTTTTGCCGGAACAGATGGAGTATCGCTGGAAGCAGCTAAATGGGCGGAAGTCCTTTGGCGCGACGGCCACGTTACACATTGGTATTCCGGTCTGAGTGATCGTCAGGAGGAAATCTCTATGGTTGTTCCGGAAGCCTATTTTGGGCATCCGGAGGTCGATGCGATCAGTGGTAAAATCTGGGGCACCTCTACCAGATCTCGGGCAACCTCAGCGGAAATACATCGTCTGGCACGCTTGCTAAAGGACAGCCTTCACGAATTCGCAGAAAAATTCGCCATCGATGTCCTGGTTCCCGAGAATGCGGTCACCATCCCGATGAACCTGCCTTTGGGACTCGCGATCACAGAATTTTTGGCGGAAACCGGAATGCCCGCAATCGCTCATCATCACGACTTCTACTGGGAAAGAACCCGGTTCTCCCTATCGGCGGTGAACGACTTTCTCGACATGGCATTCCCCCCTCGCCTGCCAAACATGACTCACACCGTCATCAACGCAGCAGCACAGGAGCAAATCTCGCGAAGAAAAGGATTGGGCGCCTACCTCATTCCTAACGTTTTCGACTTCGAAGAACCACCTCCCGAGCCCGATGAATATGCGGCCGACGTTCGCCAAAGTATCGGACTCAAGGAAGACGATATTTTCATTCTACAGCCAACCCGGGTTGTTCCGAGAAAAGGGATCGAGCACGCCATCAAACTGGTCGGGATGTTACAAGACCCTCGATGCAAACTGGTCATTTCCCACGATGCAGGAGACGAGGGCTACGAATACCAGGCCATGCTGGAAGAACTGGCTTCGCAGGAGGAAGTCGATCTTCTTTTTGTCAGTGACCGGGTTAGTGAACTCAGGGGAGAAACCAAGGACGGCGAAAAGATCTACACCTTATGGGATTTGTATCCACACGCCGACCTTGTCACCTATCCCTCCACCTACGAAGGATTCGGAAACGCACTTTTAGAAGCCATTTATTTCAAGAAGCCCGTAGTTATCAATCGATACAGTATTTTCGTCGAAGATATCGAACCGAAAGGTTTTCGATTGGCCGTGATGGACGGCGTCGTCACGAAAAGCGTGGTTGATGAAGTAAAACGACTGCTGGAAGACGAGGCCTACTGTGAGGAAACCGTAAACCACAATTACCAGATAGGCTTGCAGTTCTACAGCTACGAATTGCTACGCAGAAGCTTCTCCTCCATCCTCGGTAACCTGACCGGATGGTCGCCCGGCTAACTCGCTTGACACCGCTGTTTTGGCAGGTGTAAACTCCCGGCAGGATCCGTGGATAAGTTGTTGTAAGGGAGTGAGAAATGCGCAATCGCGTAGGATCGTTTTGTTTTTACCAAAAAGGACTGGTCGAAAGGGGCTTTCTGTCTATCTTGGCGCACCGTTTCAGAAAGGGAGGTTGCCAAACTTCCCTGTTTTACCCGTTTCCAAAAACCGCACCCAAAAGAGCTTTTCGTCGTTTCGATCTGTTTTCTATAAGAATCGTCAAAGCCCGCCCGTTATTTTCGGCGGAGAACTTCTCCTGTTTTTCCATGTTCCCACAGAAAACAGCTACATTCATTGCCTGCGCATTCGCCCTGGTCAGCTTTGATCTGGCTAACGCTGTGCCCGAAGAGGAAGCTGAGGGTCCTGTTCTTTCCGAAAAGACACCGCAAATCCTGCTCGATTCTGTGCGTCCGATGGAAGATATCGACGCGGGCGCAACTCCTATGAGTTCAACCCCCGATGGATTCACTGGTATTTTTCACATACCGGCCCCACGAGGCTTAATTCTGACTCGCGACGGCTACCCTCTAGCTGTTTCTTACACAGCGCAAAGAGCAAATGTGCGCCTGCAGGAGGTAGCTACCAGCGAGGAAGAAGCAATCGCAGCCGTCACAAAAATCACCGAAGCTCTGTCCGCAGTTAGTTCACTAAAATCGGTGAACGAGCAAAAAATTCGCAATCATTTTACCAATCGAAACTGGTTGCCATTTCCCCTTTCAAGCGAGTTAACACCGGATGACATCGCCTTGATCGGCGACAAGTCTCTAGCTGGTGTTTCTCTGGAAACCATTTATTTACGTAAATACCCGCAGGGAGAACTCTTCGGCCACCTGACCGGATATATCGGTGACACGATGCCGGATCAACATGGCCCGATTGGTGAAGTCGAGTTTATTTGGCCGCCATCCGTCGGACGCTCTGGAGTAGAAAAGTCTTTGGACACCGAGCTCGTCGGCTCACCAGGGGAAGTCAGCCGACTTTACGACAAAAACGGCCGGGTGATTAATCAAGAGATCATCAAGGCTCCAACGCCGGGACTAACCGTGGTGACCACTATCAGCCACCGGATGCAAACCCTTGCTGAGGAAAGGTTGCGTAGATCAGGAAGACCGGGAGCTTTTGTCGCAGTCGATGCGGACACCGGTGAAATTTTGGCGATGGCTTCCACGCCTTCTTATGACCCTAACGAGTTTTTAGGTGGCATTTCTCAGGAACGCTTTCGGGAAATTGCCGATGATCCGGACGCACCTCTTTACGATCGCGCCCTCATGGGACAATATCCCCCGGGATCAACTTTCAAGCCATTCGTAGCCTTGGCCGGAATGGATGCAGGAACCGTAGATGGCAAGGACACCCGCTACGAGGGCTTCCCCGAGATGAACATCAAGGGTAAAAAATTCGTGAATTGGCACAAAAAACCAGAGCCCGAAATGGACGTGCGCTACGCCTTGCTCCGCTCCAACAATTCATGGTTTTATCAAGCTGGAATGGAGATGGGATCGAACGCCCTGATCGACGGCGTGCTTCGATTTGGATTTGGTGAGAAACCTCCACTTCCTCTTCCGGCAGTATCAGGCGGAAACATTCCCAGCACCGCAGTGGTCGACGATGATCGCGCCATCGCCAACACATCGATCGGACAGGGAGACGTGCTCTCTTCACCTCTTCAGCTCGCATTGGCTATGGCTGGATTGTCCCGGGGCGACGCAGTTCCGGCTCCCCGCATTGTTCAGAAAATGCTCGACCCGATCAGTCAAGAAATCGTTTACGAACCGACTCCCGAACCCTGGAAAAGCCTGTATCTGGAACAGGAGGACCTTCAATTGATTCACGCTGGCATGTGGGGAGTCGTGAATCACGCCAGCGGCACCGCACGCGGTGCATCCATGTATCGCCCACGCGTGTATGCAAAGACCGGAACCTCCCAATGGGCTGATGATGGTAAAGAACTCAGCCTCGCCTGGTTTGCCGGCTGGGCTGATGCAAAAGAACCACGAATTGCCTTCGCTGCGCTGAGCCTCGGACGCCCCGGTGAAATGCTCAGCGGCGGATCAAATGCAGCACCGATAGCGTCAGCCTTCCTGAACAAGGTATATGGAAACCCCAACACTTACGCCGTTACCAAACCTTCCCAGCGTCTGACTCCGGATCCCGACATGAAAGGCATGATTGGAAACGGACAAACCTATGCTGCAAGCTCTTCACGCACGAGTACCTCAGTGAAGAAAAAAACGACTACTACGAAAAAATCTACTGCCAAACCGATCACTGTAACCAGGCGCCCGACCAGCAACCCGGTGCGAACCTTTTTCAAAAAACTGTTCGGAAGATAATTCTCTTCTCTCATGGCAAAAGATAAGGACGAAGAA
>JAHDCN010000165.1:0-2602 GCA_020629815.1 Verrucomicrobiota bacterium | reverse complement strand
TACGATCTCGATGAGATCGCCAAGCTGGATATCGGCGCATTGATTCTGGACAAAAACGGCAAACGCATCGGCAGAGCTGGAGCCAAGGACCGGATTCCAGTCGGAATTGATGAAGTCCCCGATCACTTCGTAGCCGCGCTGGTGGCAGCAGAAGACCACCGCTATTTTTCCCATCCCGGTTTTGATATTCAGGGCATCGCCCGGGCGGTCATCGAAAACTACCAGAACCAAAAGATCAGCGAAGGTGCCAGTACGCTCACCCAGCAGCTGGCCAGGAACACCTTTGAACTCAAAGAGCGTTCCTATGAGCGTAAACTGACCGAAATCGCACTGGCCTGGCGAGTCGAACGCCGTTTCTCCAAAGAGGAAATTCTGGAGCATTACCTGAATTTGATTTACTTCGGCAGTGGCTCACATGGAGTCGGTGCAGCGGCCAACAACTACTTTGGTAAATCTGTAGAAGAACTCACAATCGGTGAGTCAGCCATGCTTTGCGGCATCATCCGTTCCCCCAGCCGACTGTCTCCGAAAATCAATTTCGAGGCTGCCGTAAAATCCCGGGACCGGACAATTGACCGTATGTATTCCCTGAACTTACTGACCAGCAAAGAGCGGGACGAATGGAAAGCCTCGGAAACCAAGCTTGGAACACCGGCACAAAAAGGACAGATGCGCTACCTCGCCCTTCGAGTGCAGGAAGAAGCCCGCAAGATACTCGGTGACCGCCCTTTTAACCGCCTCACCATTCAAACATCGATCGATCTCGATTTACAGGCAAAGGCAACCAACAGTCTGCGTGCCCAACTGGAAAAACTGGAGCGCGAAGGAAAAGCTGCCGAGAATAGTCTGCAGGGAGCCGTCTTTGTAATCGAAAACAAAACCGGATTCATTCACACCGCTGTTGGCAGTCGCGATTTCGCCAAAAGCGAATTCGACCGAATCTGGGGCTTAAAACGCCCTACTGGCTCCGCGTTCATTCCCTTCGTTTACGGAACAGCTTTCGACTCCGGCAAACTCGCTCCGACAGAGAGAGTTCTGGACGCACCAGTGGACAACAAAACCGTGATGCTCGGTGGAACCTCCGGCATCCTCGGAGAATGGAGCACCGAAAACCCGGACAACCACTGGGAGGGGGCAATTCCTGCAGTTAGAGCACTAGCCACTTCCAAAAATTCCGCAGCCATTCGCGTCGGCAACGCAGTCGGTCTCAAGACAGTCAATGATCAGATGAAAAAAGCGGGGGTTACCTCTCCCCCTCGCGACTTCGCCAGCGCGCTACTCGGAGCCAGCGAGATCAAACTACCGGAAATTACCCGTGCATACACCGCCTTTGCCAATCAAGGAGTGCTGGCACCCGAAGGACACTTTGTTCGTCAGATTATTGATGGCGAAAACGAAATTGTTTACGATTCGAAGGCCACCGCAGCTACAGAGCCCGATCGAGTTTTCACAGCGAAAACGGCAGCCACAGTTGCCAGCTTGCTGAAACTTGATGGTGAAGCCGGCAACGTAGTCACTGCAGGAAAAAGTGGCACTACCAGCGACTACACCGATAGCTGGTTCGTTGGCTTTAACTCCCAATACAGCTGGGGCGTGTGGGTTGGTACCGACGAATTTAAGACAATTTTTCCCGAAGCTACCGGAACAACCGGAGCCCGTCCGGTCTGGGAAGCCCTCAAGCCGGAGCTGGAAACCGGAACCGCTCTACCACAACCCGATGGCATGACGTGGATGCAAATCCCCGGTCCCGAACCATTGCAGGCTTTGGTTGGCGTCGAAGATGCCGCCCTGCTTGCCTCAAACACAATCACACCCCCAACCACTGCCACCACAGACGAATCCGAGGAAGGGAAAAATCAAGAAGAGGAAGAGGACAAGCCACCAACGCCCTTTATCCCGGCGCTGATTGGCCCCGATCCATACGGCGCTTTGAATCCCGAGCTGCCACACGATCGCTACCGCAGTGGCAAGCGGTTCACGAGAATTTCTTCCTTCGCAAACTGATTTGCGTTGTGCATAACGTGGCGTTTATTACGTCCCTCTCTTGGAAACAAGCGTAAACTTTAGAAACCAGAAAAACAGACCACAGAATTTATGAAGAAACTAATCCTCACTCTTTCTTTACTCGCAGTCGGTATCGTCGGTTCCGCAGATGACAAGGAAGCAGCCATGGCCGCTGGTAAAGCGAAATTTGCAACCTGCATGGCCTGTCACGGACTTGATGGCAAAGGCATGCAAGTTGGCCCACAGAAAATGGCTCCCGGATACGATGAATCCGAAGTCGTCAAATCTGACAACGCAGAGCTCTTTGCCCTGATCGTAATGAAAGGCATCAAGAAAGAAGATGCCAAGTACATGGGCATGATGGCTCCGCTCGAAGCTGCTCTCGACGATGAAGCACTCGCAGGAGTGGTCACCTACATTCGCAATACCTTCGGCGGACACGATGACTTCGTTACCGTAGAGCAGGCGAAAGAATGGCGCGCCAAATACGCTGACGTAAAAGATTCACTGACTCGCGACGAAATCGCGAAAAAACTGGAAGAGTCCAAGAAGTAACCCTGTTACCTCTCAGACCTAACAGGGTAAGGTCAGTGACCGA